>JADGFE010000137.1 GCA_016744085.1 Kiritimatiellales bacterium
GAAGCCCGACCCTGCGTATTATTTTCATTCGTATCCATGCCCCGAACGTTATCAGGCATTGGCCTGACTGCCTACGGGGTCGAGGAAGAGACGCATACGATTCGGATGAATTCTTGTCCGGTACATTTTCCCGGTTTGCAGGAGAGGGTCAGCCGTTCCGCGTCAAACTGGTTTTCGACAAGGAAACCGCCAAGAAAATCGAGGAGCGCGAATGGCATCCGGAACAGGAACTCAAGTTTTTTAAGGATGGAAGACTCGAACTCACTTTCGAGGCAAAAGGAATGATCGAGATTAAGCGCTGGATTTTGGCATGGGGAAGCCATTGTCAGATTCTGGCTCCAGAAGAATTAAGAAAATAAATCGCTACCGAAGTTCAAACCATGGCAAGAGCACTTCAAAAACAAGAGCATTGAAATGCTCGTTATTAAGTCTGTTTGCGCGACAGATTATAAATTACAGGTCGCCCATTCCTATTACTGACTGAACGTATCGCCCTCCGGGTGGACTTTCTCCTCGACTGCGTACCACTCAAATCCCTTCAGCTCCCCTTTCTCAAAAAATACAATTTCCTAGTAGGGTCGAGTTATATTTGCAGTCATCCAATTTTCCCCTCCGGGGCGTAGGCCCTACGGGCCGGAGGGCATCATCCATCCGCAATCCGTAAGATGGCCGGTTAAAGAAGCCGTGCTTCAAATTGTTTGAGCTTCCGGCACCTAATCCTTTATGGTCTCAAACATCTGCAACGCATCTTTGAGGGAATACTATGGCATTCGGCGAATATCTTAAGCGCGTTCTTGCAACAGCGCTACTCTTGACTCTTTTGTATGCCCTATGGTCCACCCGCTCCATTCTGGTGCTCGCCTTTGCCTCGGTGGTGATTGCCATCGCCATTGCCCAGCCGATGCTCTTTCTGCAAAAAAAGGGTCTCAAACGGCCGCTGGCACTCACGCTGGCCATTCTGTTCAGCTTCACCATCATCACCCTGCTTTCCCTCTGGATTATTCCAACCCTTGGAAAAGGCGTCGCCGATTTGATGAAGGATGTTCCGGCCGCGGCGGAAAGTGCAAAACAGGCCTACGAACAATTCTGGAACAACACGCCGGCGGTCCAGCAATTGCTCCCTGGCATTCCTGAAGCCAATGCCAAAGAACCCATCAATGCGGAATCGCTACGGAACATGTTTAACTGGCTCGTTAAATCCGGCATGGCGATTGCGCCCGATCTGCTTGGAGGCATCGGTCTGATCGCCGGCATTCTGATTAATCTCGGCCTGGTTTTGTTCATTTCCATTTTTTTCCTGCTCGAACCACAAAGCTATATTAAGGCCCTGCTCTATCTGATCCCAAAGAATAATCACGAACGGACCAAACAGATTTTCAACACGCTGGGTGCAACGCTGACCAAATGGCTGCATGCCCAGCTCTTTTCCGTGACGGTGATAGTGTTGCTTGTTTACGTTCTGCTCGGTCTGATTCTACACATGCCGAATGCCATGGTCGTAGCCCTGTTTGCCGGATTTGCCACCTTCATTCCCAACATTGGAGCGGTGCTGCCGATTATCCCGATTGCCATCTTTACGCTGGCCTATTCCGATCCTTCGAAGTTGCTGATCTATCTGCCCGTCTATCTCGGCATTCAGTTTCTCGAAAGTAATGTCATTACACCACAGGTTGTAAAGGCGCAGCTGAACATTCCGGCCGGATTCCTATTGCTCTTCCAGCTGTTCATCACCATGGCGCTCGGCGCACTCGGGCTGGTGTTGGCTGTTCCCGTGCTGGCCTGTCTGATTGTTCTGGTGCGCGAGGTTTATTCCTACGACGTACTTAAGCTCAGAAACATGAAAGTTCATCTGGACTGATATGAACCAACTCCGCACCAACTGCATTGATCGCGCAAAAAACGAAACTCAGGACTGCCTGGTGATCGGGGCAGGAATCAATGGAGCCGTTGCCGCAGCAGCACTTGCGGAAAAAGGCGCAAAAGTTACCGTCATTGACAAAGGTGATTTCGCATCGGTCACCTCCCAGGAAAGTTCAAATCTCGCCTGGGGCGGCATTAAATATCTCGAAAATTTTGAATTCCCGCTCGTATGGGATCTGTGTGGCAGCCGGAACCATCTCAAACATTCTTATCCGAGCCAGGTGCATGAAATACGGTTCTTTACCACCATTGCCCGGAACTTTCGAAAACCACGATGGATGATCTATTGCGGAGCCTTGCTCTACTGGTTCATGGGGCGTTGCCATATGCGCCCCCCGCGTCTGCTATCCGTGAAAAAAATCCGTAAAGAAGCGCCTATGGTGAATGCCGAGGCGCTCGGCGGCGGACTGGAGTATTCCGACTGCTACTTTGTGGAAAATGACACTCGCTTTGCTTTCAGCTTTATCCGACGGGTTTTGCAGAAGAGCTGCAATGGCATTAACTATATGGAATTAATTTCCGCCCGCTGGCAGAATGACCGTTGGCAGTGCCACCTGATGGATCACACGAGCGGCGAAACCATCGCCTTAAATACCAAATCAATCGTGAATGCTGCCGGCCCATTTGCCGACAAAATAAATACCCTGCTCAACATTAACAGTCCGTATAAGCATATCTTTTCCAAGGGGGCGCATATCATTGTCCCGCAAATTTCCACGGTTTGCCGTGTGCTTACTTTTTTTGCTTCCGATGGCCGATTGTTTTTTATGATTCCTATGAGCGACCGCACCTGCATCGGCACAACGGATACCCGAGTCGACAATGAAGTCGCGACACCCACCGATGACGACGTCAACTTTCTGCTGGAGAATGCCAATACGCTGTTAAAGCTTGAGACACCACTTACGCCCAAAGATGTCATCGCAAAGCGCTGTGGCGTTCGCCCACTCGTTGTTAAAAAAGAACTCGATGTTGGAAATGCTGAGTGGACCGCTCTTTCTCGGAAACATGAAATTGATATTCAACCGGACCGAAATCTCTGTAGCATTTACGGAGGGAAACTGACTGATTGTATCAATGTGGGAGAAGAAGCGGCAGAGATCGTCAGCTCTTTCGGCATTACCTTATTCGACGGGCTGGAAAGCTGGTATGGCGAGCCCAGCAAACAGAAACGCGACTCCTTTATGGCGCAATGCCAAAAGTTAAAACTAACTGAAGAACAAAGCACCCGCCTATGGCGCCGGTATGGCCGAGATGCCTTTCAGTGTGTCGATAAAATCCGAAATGATCCGGCTATGGGCGATAAGGTATTTGATAAATTTCTGCGCGCCGAGCTGTATCATATTGCCGAAAAAGAAATGGTCATCCACCTCGAAGATTTCCTACGTCGCCGATCTCGGCTCGCACTCATCCGCCACCGCGCCGCTCTGCGCTGTGATCCCGGCCTGCCGGAAGCCGCAAAGATTCTCTTTGGCATAAATGCTGAAGCTGAAATTAAGCACTACTTCGGCTAGAGCACCTACCGATTGAGTCGTCGTACCCCATCGCATTCTCTGTGCGGGAGCAAGCGACGAGGACGTCGCGTCTACGAAAAGGATCTTCAATCCAGTTCCAGGAAATGAGTTCTACTCTCTTGTCGTAAGGTTCTGGATTCCCTTCGCAAGGGCATCCAATGCAGAGGATCGTGCTCTTATCTTGAGTAAAAAGGCAATCATGCCAGCCACCGCTTTTGCCCGTGCAGTATCGTTCTGCACCTGCACCACGTGTAGCATGTCTTTGCCTGATGAATGATCACACTTGAAAACATCTGTATCTTCACCGTTGCCGGATTCAATACGTTTGGTTCCACAGGATTCGATCTCATACTGAAATGCTTTATATTCCAATAACCGCATCGGGGCATATTTTTTTAACGCGCTGTCAAAGGCGATTGCAAAACAAACCGCAACATCTGATACGTGCAGCATGATTTGAAAGGCAATCAATTTGTCTTCTGCCCGCAGGGCATAATAGCGAACACACTGCTGCTCATTCCATAGGCGGATCAAGGCATCCATGTACGGCCCTTCCAGTTCATCGCCAAAGAATGCACCCTCGTTATCCTTCAGCTCCTGTCTCGCCGTATGCAAGGCATTGATCTCTTCGAGATCAGCCTTAAGAATCCCATCTTTGATCTCGAAATCGATCTGTCCGCAGTCCTCGTGAAGCCGGCGTTCTCTTCGCCGGAGCGCCTTCATATTCTGCTTGCCGAGGTGTTCGTTCAAATCAACATCGGACGTAAAATAATAATAGTTTAAATGGCTGGGCTTGGTTACACATCCTTCAAACTGAGAAACAAAGTACAGCATATTTTTGTCGGCGTTTACCGGACTTAAGCTGATCACAGCCCATTTATTGCTGCATTCATTTTTGAGTAGCGAAACGGCAGCATTCAGCGCCGCCGGCTGATGGCCATCCGCAAGTATTCTTTGGAAGGTGTTATTGGCATAGACCTCAAGCGCGCCCCAAAAGTTAAGCGTACGCCTTACATCAAAAACGGCATCGCGAACTAATTGAAACGGGATCACCGCGATGACCTCCTCGCCTTTAACCACCACAATGAAGAACAGCTCAGCGCCCATTTCGCGGTAGGTTTCAATAGAAGTGCTTATATTTTCCGGAGAATAATATATGCGCTCAAATCCATCGGACTTTTGTAATAGATTATTATAGGACGCTTCGTACCGTCGTAGCTGTTCAATTTTGGTAACTAAAAATGCGTTCATATCAGGTGACAGTTTTGCAGGACTGCAGTTACAACTCTTCAACTTTATAGAAGCCGGCATCAGGATCCAAATCAAAAGGAATCAGCACACTCGCCCCATTGCTCGAAATAATTAATTCCGTGGTCCAGAATCCAGCCGCTAAATTGGTCGTGTAATAAAGCTGATACGACTTCCCAGCTGCTGTATCGAAGCTAAACTCATTGCCTATGATGGAAAGCGGGACATAATTAAAGGGAATGGTGATCGGACAAATAACCTGTACGGAGTTAAAGGCTAAAGTACCTCCATTTCCCGCCGCTGACGCCTCGAGAAAGCCCGTACCCTCCGGTTGGATTTCCGGAACAAATACGGAAAAAATCAAATTGGAAAGAACTGGTATAAATTCTCCGTCTCCAGAAAACACCGTACGGTTAGCCTCGATCTGAATATCCCAACTGTCCGAATTTTCGAGGGCCGCATATACTCCTTGGTTTGCACCTGCTGGAACGATCAGTTCAATTAGATTGTTATCTGGAATATTCTCAGAAGAATAATTAGAAACCTTATAATCAAATTTCCATTCCTGACTGGTGACTGTATTGCTTACGGACGTTAGCCATTCAAACTGACCTAGTTGTTTGGATGCCATGATAGCCATTACTGGAGCAGCCACTGCACAATCAACCGCTACAGCCGATGAAACCAAGCCAGTGGCCAATATAGACCATCTCTTGTTCATGATTTTATTTTTACGGTTCATCTCATCAAAGAAGTCTTCCAGAAACCGATTAATATAGCATAAACGACACGTTATAACAGGATCAATTGCAGGCAGTAACACGAGCGAGTTGTCTCAAATTAAATGCCGCCGAAAAAATATGATCCTGAATACTGAGGATGGTCTTGCTGCTTCCTCTAAAATCATTGCCAGAAAGAGCTGATAAAGCCTTTAATAAAAATTAGCCGCGACCAAGCGCTCGGGTATCTTTCAACACCCCCACACGGGTCCACTTCTGCCACTTAAGATCCCTGCGCAAAATCAGATGCTTCACACTACGAATTAGTGCCTGAAACTCGATTAGATCCATCGCGTAGAAGACCAGCCAAGCAGAAGGAATCAACAGAAAGAGGTTCCAGTGAAAACGACGGCGTGGATCGACCAGCACTTGTATTCCAACAACAACTGACAAAAAACCAATGACTATGGCGAGTGGTACATAACTGCTGGAAGCAATGGTGTAGATGAAAAAAGCGGGTAATAAAATCACTTCGGCCAACAACAGGGTTTCCGCATAGACCGCAAGAGGTAGCAAAAACCATGTTAGATATGGATTATGACCGGTGTGTGTACTGAAGAATAGTTTGCGGTGTTTGGCGAATGTCATGATCCGCCCGTACTTCCAGCGTAAACGCTGATTACAAATGCCCTTCGGTATAGACCACAGCGTCGGCCGCATAGCGGGTCTTGTATCCGCGCGACAGGATGCACGTAGACATTTCTATCTCCTCGGTAATGATGGCGTGATCAAAGTCGCTCATCTCCTGCAACACTTTCCTGCGATAGGCTGCCGCAGCACCGCCGATGATATAAACAGAATTAAAAAGTGAGTCCGCGCGTTTAAAAAAGAAACCGGAGAGATATTCCATCTGCTGCATCCATTCAAGCGGCTTTGCGCGGTTAGCAATAACAACGTTCCCCGCAACCGCCCCAACGTCCGGCGCATTAAATTGTTTAACAAGATTAGTTATCGCATCGCGATCCATAATGCTGTCCGCATCGACCTTGATAATAATTTCGCCATCGGCATGGATCAGCCCCCGGTTCATGGCCGCGGCTTTTCCCCCGTTGGTCAGGTTTAAATATTTCAACGATGTGTTTTCACGGTCATCCAAGGGGGGTTCGGCAATGAATGACGTCATGATGTCATCCGTTGAACCGTCATTGATAACAATGATCTGCAGTTTTGGATATTCCGTATCCAGCACCGATTGAACGGTCTTTATAATACCGACTTCTTCATTCCATACAGGAATCAACACACTGACGGATTTCACAGCATCTGAACGGCTTGTTCGCATAAAGGCGACCATGGAATAGATCGGTGTACATACCAGTTGCAAAAAATATTTGATCAGTAACGGCGCAAGAATAATACCCATTATGACACGCACATGCCCATAACTCGCAACTTCGTGGAAATCGCGCGTTGCCGCCATGTAGACCGGCGAGAAAAAGGATGAGGGGGGAGCTTGTTCTTAAGGAATTCTTTCATACACGTACTTTTGGTTCTTCACGGAAGTGCGTTTTTAGAGCTCTCTTCTCGTTGAGATATTGGGCAGATCGTAGATTTTGAGGTGCAGGTATTCTTCGTCTCGATACCCATAGGCTTGGCGGGTGAGCCACCCGATCTTGTTATTAAACCCGGGTCTTCCGCCAAATCAGTGGGTGCACGTGAGGTTTTCGCTTTGCCTGAAAGTTTGAAATGGCCTGAAATCAGGATGGCATACAAGTAATATGACAG
>JADGFE010000138.1 GCA_016744085.1 Kiritimatiellales bacterium
GGCAACGATAGAATTCGGTATCATTTTTAGGCGAACCGGGCAAATTCCGCAACGGCCAATGATAGCGGTCTTTTCAGGGGAGCGGGTCAGGTGTTCTGAGGTTTCATCAATGACTAACGGAAAGATACGCACGAAACCGGAGGGCTCGAAACGAGACTGGTCGCATCTTGACCAGAAGCTGTTTCGATTAAACCTGGCGATGCACCAGAACGACCCGAAAGAGTCTGTTCATGGTGCATCAAAGGCATTGAGTACTAAAACCAAGAAGAACAGACAGTTAAAGACTTCTTAAAGCCCCAACGCCTGTTTTAGGTAGAGCGAACCGGTGATGACGACCAATCGGTCCGGTTCTGCGGCCCATGCTGTGGCGGCGTTCCAAACATTGGAAACTTCGGAGGGTTCGGATTCGATACCTGCCACGGTGCACTGCAGGGCCGCCTGCTCAGCGGTTGTACCGCGCGGGGCATCAATACCAATCGTCCAGGCTTTGAAAACGAATGGTTTCAGCGTGCGCAAAAATTCAATGGATTCTTTGTCGTCGAGAAACCCGAAAATGAAACCGATCTGTTTTCGCGGATAGAGTTCTTTCAGCGTTTTAGCCATCGCCCGCCCGGCAGACGGATTATGTGCGCCGTCGAGAATCATCAGCGGATTGGTTTCCAAGGTTTGGAACCGTGCGCCCCATTCAACCGACTCCAGCCCCTTCTTAAATTCCAGCTCAACATCGAGCATATCGGCGAGCACTTCCAGCGCCGCCACCGCCACGCCGCAGTTTTCTCGCTGGCATTCTCCAAAGAGTGGAAGATTGAGGGGTGGCAAATTCTGCGAATGGGTTTCTATTTTCACTTTCTGCGGATCACCGATTTTAGTCACCGATACCGCTTCGAAACTTCCAATGATTGGAACCCCTGCCTTTTTCAGCTCCACCATCGCGGCTTCGGCCTGCGGAGCGGAAATTACAGGGCGGCCGGGTTTTATGATGCCAGCTTTCTCGGAAGCGATTTCCTCGATCGTATTGCCGAGGAAATTAGTGTGGTCGATATCGATGTGCGTAATGACGGAGATGAGCGGGATGACCACATTCGTGGCATCCCAACGGCCGCCCATACCCGTTTCAATGATCGCAACATCGACGGCTTCATCGGCAAAATATTGAAAGGCGATGGCGGTAGAAATTTCGAAAAATGTGGCTGGCCGCTGACCCATTTTATCTGCTACCTGATCCGCTACGACTTCTAACTGCTGAATATAACCAGCGAGTTTACTTTCAGAAATCTGCTCCCCCTGAACACGGAAACGCTCCGCAAAGTCGATCAGGTGCGGAGAGGTATAGAGGCCGGTTTTAAAACCGGAAGCGCGCAGGATGGACTCGAGCATGGCGCATACAGATCCTTTGCCATTGGTGCCGGCCACATGAATTACGGCCAGTTGCTGATGGGGATTATTTAGCGCCTCCAGCAACGACGTAATAATTTCGAGGCCGGGCTTTATACCCTGCGTCGTCCTTGCGAACAGGGCCTTCACTGCATCGGACATTACTTATCGCACATGTAGTCGAGCACGGTGTTCATGCGCTCGCGAAGTTCATTGCGCGGAACAACCATATCGATGAGACCATGATCCTGAAGGAATTCAGCACGCTGAAATCCTTCTGGAAGATCCTGTTGGATGGTATCGCGGATAACGCGGGCACCGGCAAAACCAATAAGCGCTTCCGGCTCGGCCACAATGATATCGCCCAAGGTTGCAAAACTGGCCATGACGCCCGCCATGGTTGGATGGGTTAAAATCGGAATATAAGCTAGCCCTGCTTCGGCATGACGAGCAAGCGCGGCACTGGTCTTGGCCATTTGCATGAGACTGAGCATTCCTTCATACATACGTGCGCCACCGGAGGCGCAAGAGAGTAAGACCGGACGGCCTTCTTTCGTACACCGTTCAATAAGATAAGTAATACGCTCGCCAACTACGCTGCCCATACTGGCTCCGAGGAAGGAAAAATCCATTACACCCAGACCGATTTTCCGACCGTTTAGTGTGCAACCCCCAACCGTTACCGCATCATCCCAACCAGACTTTTTCTTATTGGCTTCAAGTTTCTGAACGTAAGACTGCATTCCGGTAAAGCCCAGCGCATCTACTGATTGAATTCCGCCAGCCCATTCTTGAAATGAACCTTCATCGGACAACAGATCAATGCGCACCTGACGCGGAAGAGCAAAATGATGGTCGCACTTGGTACAGACTTCAAGATTGGCGGCTACCTCTTCCTTATAGACGATCTCTCCGCAGGAGGGACATTTCATCCACAGTCCATCCGGAACTTCACGCTTCTTAATTGTGATGGTAGAATAATTTTTTTTGCTACTTCCAAATAAAGCCATATTTAAATTCCTTCGTTATCCCCGCGCAACCGTCAGCACATGAACGGATGATGCTCCGCCATGCTTCAGGGCTTTCGCGCAGGCATTTACGGTCGCCCCTGTAGTCATTACATCATCAAGCAGCAGCACGCGCTGTCCGACCAGATCCTTTTCCTTTCTGCATTGAAAAGCGTTTTTAACGTTACTAAGCCGCTGGGAGGCTGTCAAATGTGTTTGCGTCGTGGTGGGCCGAATTCGACGAAGTGCCCCTGGCCGGCTTTGACACTCAATTCGTCTTCCCAGCTCGCGAGCCAGCACGGCCGACTGATTAAAACCGCGCTCCCTCCGGCGCACATGATGCAACGGAACCGGCACAACAAGATCAAACTCACAACCAGCAAACTCGGCCTTTAAGCAGTTCTGAAGAATCACAGCCATATCCGGGGCAACCCATAGCGCATTTTCATACTTAAGCATACGCAGCGCCTCTCCAACTACACCGTCATAACGGGCTGCGGAACGCGCCGCATCGAAGGCCGGTCGTTCTGCGGCACAGGCAAAGCAGATAAAATCATGATCAACAGCGCCGGCCACCGGATCGCCGCAACAATCGCAAAATGGAGGTTCAACATGGAGTGTATCCGCCCAGCAGTCCCAACAGATATATCGAAAAGCCTCTGGAGCCGATATGGAGCACCCTATGCAGTTGCGGGGATACAGCATATCGAGCAGATGCTTCATGCCGAACAATATTTATTCCGAAATAATCGGATCAAGATTGATTTTTTCCGGCTGAATAACCGGAAGGTCGACATCTTTCACCCAATATATACTGCCCTCAATGAGCAGTGACCGGTTCAGCATTTTTTCAAGCTGGCTTTCGCGTCCGCGTACCAAACAGATCGGCTCTTCGATATCGCCGACAATCATAACCAGCTTATAGAGACCGGGATTAGCCCGACGCAGAATTCCGGGAAGCTTATCCTTTTTACCCTGCGGTTTCGATTCATCCAGCACCAGCATGAGTGGAGGAAGTTCCTCTTCCGGCTCTTCTATCTTTTCAACAACCGGTTCTGGCCCAGGAATCGGAGCAGGTTCAGGAATCACCACAGGAGGCGGCTCAGGCTTAGGTGGTTCGATGATATCCACATAGTCTTCGCTGATCCATACATAGCTACCGATCGGCGGTGCAATTTTGAGCCAGGAATTAAATTCTCCACGCAACGAAAGCAGATCACCCCGATTTACCACTGCCACTACATTATAGTTAAGACTTGGGCCGGACCGGACATTCAGCTTTTCCGGTTTCACAACGCCATTCTCAATATATTGTTCGGATACCCAAAAATTAAGACTATCGGGCGCCTGAATCGCAACCCAACCGTTCGTATGCTGGAAATAAACCATTTCCTCGCCACGCATAGCCCGATCAAGTAGCTCACCATCCAGCTCTGGAGTGGCGCGCAGGCTGACCCGGTCGCCGGTTACCCGAACTTTTGCCACGTCGTTGGTTTGAGCAGTGGCCGTCGCAACAGCCACTAAAAACAGAAGTACAAATCTCATAAACATCCTCAAAAATTATAGCGCAAATAAGGTGCGCGCATTGTTCGCCGTTAAATTCGCGATAGAGTCTAGCGAACAGTCCTTGAGTTCGGCAAGACGATTAGCTGTATGAACGACAAATGCAGGTTCACAGCGGTTCCCGCGCATGGGAACCGGCGCAAGATAAGGCGAATCGGTTTCGATCAATAGACGGTCATCCGGCACATATTGGACAACCTCGCGCAAGGGATCGGCATTGGCAAACGTGACGATGCCGCTGAAACTAATCATCAAACCCAGATCGAGTACTTGTCGCGCAAAGGTAATATCGCGGGTAAAACAGTGCAGTACGCCGCACCGGCTCCCCTCCCCTTTCCAGGCATTGGAATAATCCTTCAAAATGGAAATCGTATCCTCATCAGCATCGCGCGAGTGCACTACCACCGGTTTTTCGAATTCAACAGCCAATGCCAGGTTTTCATTGAACAGCTTCTGTTGCTCTTTAGCGGTGTCCGCCGTATAATAATAATCCAGCCCGGTTTCTCCGACGGCCTTAACAAAGGGATTGGCCACAAATTCACGAAGCTCAGCCAGTTCATAGGTCTCAGTGGCAAGATCACGATCATAACCCGCACAACCAAAAATCCGGCCCGGATGCTCCTTGGCCAACTTCAGCGAAAGCGTATTGGCCTCCGTCGAACCGCCAATCGCCACCATCTCCAAAACCTGCGCCTCGGTAGCGCTCTCCAAAATGGCCTCAAAGATGCCATCTTTTACAAACCGATCGAAATGTACATGGGAATCAATAAACATAATGTGGAGCAGTAAAGCGAAACCAAGGCATAGCGCGCGAGTTTTATTACCTGAAAATTCGTATTTACCCGATTACCAACTTTTAACGAAATAACCCTTGAAGATGTATAGGCCAATCGGCATATTGGCGCGCCTTTAATAAGTTAAAGGAATAATTATTTAACGAGGAAGAGCAATGCCAAGAGAAGTCCCACTGAAGAATGTCCGTAATATCGGCATCATGGCGCATATTGACGCCGGCAAGACTACAGTTTCAGAACGTATCCTGTACTACACAGGCCGCTCACACAAAATCGGTGAAGTCCATGATGGCGCAGCCACCATGGACTGGATGGAACAGGAACAGGAACGTGGTATCACGATTACTTCTGCTGCAACGACCTGCATGTGGAAAGACCACATGATCTCCATCATCGACACCCCCGGTCACGTTGACTTCACCATGGAAGTGGAACGTGCTCTTCGTGTACTCGACGGCGCGATCGCCCTCTACTGCGCGGTTGGCGGCGTTCAGCCTCAGTCTGAAACTGTTTGGCATCAGTCCGAGCGCTACGAAGTGCCTAAGATTGCTTTCGTTAATAAGATGGACCGTATCGGTGCAGACTTTTTTGCGGTTGTAGAAGGCATTCAGGATATGCTCGGTGCCAACGCGGTTCCCGTTGTTATTCCAATCGGTGCTTCTGATGACTTTGCTGGTGTAATTGATCTGATTACAATGAAGGCTCTGATCTTTAAGGAAGATTCTAAAGGTGCGGAATGGGACGAAACTGAAGTTCCGGCCGACCTGCTTGAAACCGCTAAAGAATGGCGCAACAATCTCGTTGAAAAATGTGCTGAAATGGATGAAGAGCTACTCGAAAAGTATTTCGAAGAAGGCGATCTTTCCGAAGACGAAATCTGGGGAATCCTACGTAAGGCCACCTGTGCCCGCCAGGTTGTACCGGTATATTGTGGATCTGCATTCAAGAACAAAGGCGTTCAGCAGGTTCTCGACGGTGTCATCAAGATTCTTCCAGCACCAAACGAAATTCCGCCGATCATCTGCACCAAGGATCCGGAAAATCAGCGTAAAGTGGACGACGATGAAGTCTTCTCCGCACTGGCCTTCAAAATTATGTCCGACAAGCACATGGGTAAGCTGACTTACCTCCGTGTTTATTCAGGCACCATGACAGCCGGCACCAATATCTGGAACTCTTCTCAACAGAAGAAACAGCGTATTGGCCGCCTGCTCCGTATGCATTCCAACCGTCAGGAAGCCATCGAGATGGCCGTTGCTGGTGACATTGTTGCGGTTGCAGGCCTTTCCGAAACAAAAACGGGTGATACCCTATGCGATAAGGATAACGAAATCTACCTCGAGTCCATGGACTTCCCAGCACCAGTAATCAGTATTTCTATTAAACCGGAATCCAATGCCGACAACGAAAAGCTGGGCGAAGCCCTGCACCGTCTGGCTGACGAAGATCCGACCTTCACGGTGGCCTTTGACCATGAAACCAGCGAAACCATTATTGCGGGCATGGGCGAGCTTCACCTCGAAATTATTGTTGACCGCCTCCGTCGCGAATTCGCGGTTGTTGCCGAAGTCGGTCGTCCGGAAGTGGCCTACCGCGAAACGGCAACCTCGCCCGCTGATGGTTCGTACAAGCACTCCAAGCAGTCTGGTGGACGTGGTCAGTACGGTCATGTTGTTATGGGCGTTGAGCCTGGAAAACCAGGTGATGGCTTCGAATTCGAGAACAAGGTTGTTGGTGGTCGTATTCCTACTGAATACATTCCTTCTGTTGAGAAGGGTGTTATCCAGGCACTGGAAGCCGGTCCGTTTGCCGGATATCCGGTTGTGGATATGAAGGTTACTTTGACCGACGGCTCCTACCATGATGTTGACTCCTCCGACTTCGCGTTCCAGATTGCTGGACGCCAGGCGTTTAAGGAACTCTTTATGAAGGGTAATCCGCAACTGCTGGAACCGGTCATGAGCATCGAGATCACCACTCCAGAAGAATTCATGGGGCCATGTAACTCAACCATCGCTCAGCGTCGTGGACGTATTGAGTCTATGGACGAGCGTGGCGGCATGAAGATCGTTAAGGGTATGGTTCCGCTGAGCGAAATGTTCGGCTACTCCAACACGATCCGCTCCCTCACACAGGGCCGCGCATCCTTCTCCATGACCTTTGAGCACTACGAGGCTGTTCCGTTCTCCATTGCCGAAGACGTGATCAGCAAGCGTCGCGAAGAAGGAAAAATCAAGTAAGCATCCGCTTATTCGATTATAAGAGGCCGTCCGCAAGGGCGGCCTTTTTTATTGTTCAAATCTCTATGAAAATGAGTTTAAAAAAACTCAAAAAAATGCCTCATCCGCAGAATCGGTGGGCCGATTCCGGCTCGGGCAACCCTCCCATTGTGTGAAATAGGGCGATTTTCAGCACTTCGTAGCTTCGAAACCCG
>JADGFE010000139.1 GCA_016744085.1 Kiritimatiellales bacterium
TACTGGAAGTGACGACTAACCATATGCGGCTGATCGAGCAATCGACGCAACGAGTTATAAACTACTTTGGAGACCCGCACATCCGCTATGCCGCATCACGAATAATTTCGTGCCGGAGCAATAGTATAAAGGGTATGGTAATAGCCTTCAAGTGCCGTGAGTTCCTTGTGTGTGCCGCTTTCAACGACGTTACCATCGCGCAGCACAAAGATCGTGTCCGCGTGTTTTACGGTGGAAAGCCGGTGAGCAATAATGATGGTCGTACGATTTTTACAAAGCCGTTCCATGGCATCCTGAATCAGCTGTTCGGATTCGGTGTCGAGCGCTGAGGTGGCTTCATCGAAAATAAGGATGGGCGGATTTTTGAGGAATACACGAGCGATGGAAACGCGTTGTTTCTGCCCGCCAGAAAGTTTAACGCCGTGTTCGCCGACCTGAGAATCGAACCCTTCAGGAAGAGACTCGATGAAGTCCAGAATATTGGCCTGTCGGGCAGCCTCAATCATACCTGCTTCCGATGCATCGCGATTGCCAAAAAGAATATTGTCGCGAATGGTGGTGTCGAACAGGAAAGGGGACTGCTGCACGATGCCGATTTGCTCGCGCAGGAACTGCTGGCGCAGGTCCAGTACATTGACGCCATCGATTTCAATACTTCCTTCGGCAGCTTCGTAAAATCTGGGAATCAGGGAGGCAAGCGTGGATTTGCCCGCGCCGGATTCTCCAACCAAAGCAATGGTTCGCCCTGCTTTGATAGAGAGCGAAACATCCTTCAGCACGCGCGCATCATTTCCTTCGTAGGCAAATGTGAGGTTGTTGATCTCAATCGCACCGATGACTTGTTCTGGTTCAATTGGATTGGGCCGGTCTTGAATGTCAGGTTCAATATCCATGATTTCGGTAAAGCGTTCGAACGATGCAACACCCTGGCCAAACTGTTCAACAAAGTTAACCATCCGATCGATCGGTTTGGTCATGAAGCGGGCAAACATCAGAAAGACGAGCACGTCGGTAATGGTTGCTATACCATTGAAGACCATGACGGCACCGGCCACGGTAATCAGAACTTCATGGCTGTGGATGAGCCCCATCATGGTGGAATGGAAGGCTGCCATCGTGTGGTACATGGCTTCCTTTGATTCGCGGAAGTCATGGTTCACTTCATCAAACTGGGCAACGGCATGATGCTCGCCGGCAAAGGATTTTACCTCGCGGATTCCTTGAATGGAATTTTCAATGTTGGCATTGATATCGGCCACGCGGCAGCGCATGACGCGTACATTTTTACGGAACCGGTTTTGAAATAGAATTCCGCATATAACCATGATGGGCAGGGGGATTAATGCTATCCAAGCCAGGGTGGGATTCATCCAGAACATGCAGGCAAAAGCACCGGTAATGGTGAATGACGCCAGAAAAATATCTTCCGGCACATGATGAGCCACTTCGGAAATGGTAAAGAGGTCGTTACTGAGCCGCGACATTATATGCCCGGTTTTCGTTTTATCGTAAAAGCTGAACGAGAGTTTCTGGAGGTGGCGGAACAAAACACCGCGCATATCGGTTTCGATGCGCGTTCCAAGTACATGACCCCACTTAATATTATTAAATGCAGAAAAGGCAAGAATGATTACGAGGCTGGCCAGCATGGCAACTGTTCCCGCCATCTCGGCGGTCGAAGCGTTTTCCAGCTTGAACAGATGGCGGGTGGCCAATGGGATTAGAATGGCGCAGAGCGCACGGACAAATGCCATGGAAAGGTCCAGCACAAACAGGGGTTTGTGTGGCCCGTAAAAGGTAATGAAACGTTTGATCATCTGAACCCGCTATTTTAGCAAGGTTGCAGGCGTATCAACCTGCAGGAAGTTGGTATGCTTGGCATACACCTGTCCGCCACCGATATAGACGACAAAGTCATCTTCGCTGAAAAGGCCGGCATCAAGCAATTGCTGAAGCGTTTTTTTGACCAGCTCGTTGGCCGTTGGGGGGATATCGATTCGCTGTGCGTGTACACCAAAACTGAGGGAGAGTTCGCGCACCGTGCGGGCACTGGCTGAGAAGGCATAGATCGGTGTTTTGCTCCGGTAGGAGGCGCATATTTGGGCCGTGTCACCGGATTTTGTACTGGTGATAATCGCTTTTGCCGGAAGCATGCCTGCAATGGCGACCGCAGATTTGGAAAGGTGATTTCTTGCCATCAAGTCATCCGCCTGCTGAAAGACCGGGAGATCGCTTTCCACTTTACCGGTTTTGGCTTCAACATTCCGGGCAATATTGGTCATGGTTTGCACGGCTTCCACCGGATATTTTCCGTAGGCAGTTTCGCCGGACAGCATGACCGCATCGGTGCCGTCGTAGATGGCGTTCGCTACGTCAGAAACCTCGGCACGGGTAGCGCGCGGATTATCGATCATCGAGTGTAGCATCTGCGTTGCGGTGATAACAGGTTTCACGCGGCGGATGCAGGTTTTGATCATTTTCTTCTGCGTCATCGGAACTTCTTCAGCAGGAATCTCGATGCCGAGATCGCCGCGGGCCACCATGACGCCATAGGCAACATCCAAGATGGATTCCAGATTGTCGACGCCTTCGCGGTTTTCGATTTTAGCAATAATCTTAATCGGGCTCTTGCGCATATCGAGGATGCTTTGAATGGCCATCACATCGTCGCGGCTGCGAACGAAGGAATGGGCAATAAATTCGATGTCTGTGCGGGTGGCCCAGTCAATGAACTCAGCATCTTTTTCAGTAAGAGCCGGCATGCTGAGCTGAACGTCGGGTATGTTGACACTTTTCCGGTTTTTAATGAAGCCGTCGTTTGTGGCTTCACATACGAGTACATTATCTATTTTTTCAGTAATGTTCAGTTGCATTTCACCATCATCAATCAGGATGCTGCTGCCGGCCGGCACTTCAGAAACGAAGTCTTCATAGTTTACCTTAAAGCCGCCTTCGGGTGAATGGTCTGATGCTACGTGAATGACATCGCCGGCTTTAACAATCAACTCTTCTTCCATATCGCAAGTGCGTACTTCAGGACCCTTGGTATCAATCAGAATGCCGATGCGATCAGATACAGTACGGATGTTTTTGATAATCTCTTCCGCATCATCAGTGGAAATGTGCGCGGTGTTTAGCCGGGCCACGCTCATGCCGGCATCAAAGAGTTCCTGAATAAATTTGGGTTCACAGCGATTGTTGGCAATCGTACAGATAATCTTCGTTTGTTTACTTGTATGCATAAAATTCTCTTTTAATTTTCGGCGGCTGTTTTATCAAAATGCCTGCCTGATTCTAACGAAAAATAGTGGTTAATAGTGGGGCGGACGTTCGCTTCCGGCAATCTCTTCCGGGCCCTGAATGTCAGCGATCTTTTGTTCAAGTTGTTCGATCCGCTGTCGAAGTTTGGTGGCATCCTGCTGTTGCCTGAAAATTTCAGTATTCAGGCTCGCAATGCTTTGGTCCTGCAAAGCAGAAAGTGTTTCTAATTGGATGATTCGTTCTTTCATGCGCGAAAGGTACCATATCGGTCGGAAATAGGTAGTGGATTAATCGGCTTTTACGTTGATGCAATCGAAGGCTTTGTTAAAAATATATCCTTTCAAGGAGAAACGCGCATGTCTGAAAAGTTGAATGACAAAGGTTTCCTGCTGCAAAGCCTCAAGGAAAACATGACGGACAACATTTATTTTAAGGATGCGGAGTCGCGTTTTATCATTGTTAACAAAGCCTTTTGCGAGTGGACCAATTTTCATCCGGCACAGATTGCCGGGAAATCCGATTTTGACCTGTTCGCCAAGTCGAATGCGGAACAGGCCTACAAAGATGAGCAGGCCATTATTGCCAGCGGCGAGCCTTTAATCGGTATTGAAGAAAAGGAAACTTGGCCCGACGGGCGCATCACCTGGGTTTCCACCACAAAATGCCGCTCCAAAATGCAACGGAAAAGATCATCAGTACGTTTGGTGTTTACCAGGATATAATCGATCACAAAGAGGCTGAGCTCAAGGCTGCGTACTATTTTGAACAGATACAGCGGATTAAAGAGAATATGGAAGAGGATGTTTGGGTGGCAGCCGAATATCAAGCGGTTGAAGCGGCGTTGGAGCCGGGTGATTCAGTGGTCATGTATACGGATGGGCTATACGAAGTTGAACGCGCCGATGGTGAAGAGTTTGGTAAAGAGCGATTGCTGGAAGCCGCTAGACGACTCGTGAATAAACCGCTGGCCAATGAAGTCTGTCTGTTTGCTGAGGATGGTGCACTCGACAGATGATCTCTGTCCGGTCGGTTTCAGCTATAAGCATTCGATGAAATAAGGGAGTAAAAAATGGACGAAGTGCCAGACGATGGATTCCTGTTGGAAAACCTGATGAATAAATCATCGGATTCGATCTACTTCAAGGATCGTCAATCACGCTTTATCATGGTGAATCAGGCCTGTGCAAATAAATATAACAGGGCCTCACCGGAGTTTGTATTGGAGAAAACTAATGGATACAGCATGATGCGCGGTGTGCTGATTGCGCTGTTGATGATAGTAAGCCTTGCGCAGGGTGGCCTGGAGTGGGAGCAAAAGGAAATTGCTGTAGAAGTACACGCTACACAGCTTTCAGCCGATGCGCTTTTCCGGTTCACGAATACAGGCGAAGAGCCGATTCTCTTCAGTAGCTTGAAACCCGGATGCGGTTGTCTTACTCCAAGTTTGTCAAAACGCACCTGTCCGCCCGGCGAAAGCGGGGAACTGATTGTTCGTTTTAATCTGCGCGACCGTACGGGGAAACAGCGTAAGTCGATGGTGGTGAATACCGATGACGGAGCATCTGTTTCGCTCTACACCAACACAGATATTCCAACCGCCTACACCATTGTGCCTAAACTGATAAAGTGGGCTGCCGATGGCTCGGAAACCAATAAAGTAGCAATACTGTCAAATCCGAATAAAGAACCGATTCGTTTACTAACCGTAACTTCATCGCACAAGGGACTGCCGGCCGAACTTAAAACGGTTCGCGAAGGATTTGAGTACAAGGTTGTTATGATCCGTCAATCGGATGAAAAAAATATGCGCTCCGTAATTCGCATAACAACCGAACCGGCGCCCGGGAAAAAGACGTCTAAAACGCTCAAACTTTACGTGCATGCGCCCTGATTTTATTGGATATCAACATGGTTGAGTTCATCAGAAACTTAGAAATCTACGAGCGGGTAATTCAGGAAATGGTTCCAGAAGCACAGGAATTTATCTGGATCGCAACGGCGGATATAAAGGATCTGCATGTCAACAGCCACGGCCGTTCCTCGGCGTGTTATCCGACCTTGTCGATGACGGAGTGGAAATCCGGTTGCTCCATGCCAAAGAGCCCGGCCCCAACTTCCGAAAGGATTTCGATCTGTACCCCGGATTATTAAAAGGGCTGGAGCGTAATATTTGCCCGCGCGTTCATCTGAAGACTATCGTTGTGGATGGGCGGCTGGCCTATCTCGGCAGCGCTAACCTGACTGGCGCTGGCATGGGCGCCAAAAGCAAAGACCGCCGCAACTTTGAATCGGGCATTATATCCGATGAGCCGTACATGGTTTCCGGTATCATGGAACAGTTCGACGAAATCTGGATGGGTGCGATGTGCGACACCTGCAAACGCCGCGAATACTGCTCCGATCCGATTGCGTAAAAAACTACCCCTTTCGCTTAGCAACAATCGCGTCGATCATTTGCTTTACCCATTTGGGTGATTTGACAGTGCAATACTGATCCCGCGTGAGGATCCAGCGTTTTACTTATATATCGCCCTTGGCAGTGAATTCGAGTTCTACGTTTTCACTTTTCTGCAATGTAGCCTGCTGGTTCGGATGCCATTCTCGTTCGAGCACTGAATCAGCCACCGCTTTGTCAAAGACCAGTTTAATGGTGAACGGATTATTATCACCTGCAAATCGGTAGAGCGTATTGGACAGAAATTCTTTGGTACCGAATCCGGATGGATCGAACTTTTCCTTAAGCAACCGGGCATTTTCAATGCGGTCAATCGAGATCTGTCGGAAGTTGGGATAACGCCATCCAGCAGATTTTTCGGGAACACGGCTCTGTCTACGTCGAACGCTTCGGCCCCGCGCATGCCCGCAGGATGCGGGCGGTACAATGCTCCGCTTTTTCCGCTTGTCCACCGTAGCCCTGGCGAAAGAGGAACCCTTGGAGACGGCCCCGTACCGGTCTGTTTAGACCGTGAGGAAATACAGAAAACAACCGAAATTCAGGATGAAAAAAGAGAGAACGAAACGATGAAATAAACAAATGCACCTTCAGGAGATCTCTAAAAGCGCAGTCCAGCCTGCACACTCCAAATCAAAGATAATTCGCGGTGAAGTATGCTTCATCTGGGCGACGGGCGTTATCGCATAGGCTCGCTTGATTGGATCTATTTTTATCCATAACCGTTAAGACAAAGATTTGCACATCAAAATGACTGTCCTTTGGTCTTCTCCAACCTGATATGGTTCTTCCCCAATAACTTTAAAATTCCATTTTTTGTATATCTCATGCGCTACAGTATTGCCTGCCCAAACACGAAGCCAGATGCTGCTAATGTTTTTATTTTTTGCATAAGACTCAGTATGCAGCTCCAAGAGTTTTCCGACGCCATGACCTCTGGAAGTGCTACCGACATAGAGCCGTTGAAGTTCAATACAACTCTGTGAATTGATACACTTTGGAGGAGGGGATTGAATCAGTTTCGCATATCCGCAAAGATTTAACTCTGAATCCTGACAAACAAAATATGTTGCTTCCGATCCAATCATTTCTTCACGAATCGTAGTTTCTGAAAAGGCATGGTTGATGTATTTATTCAACTCTTCCAGTGGCAATGTGCATTGATACGCATGTATGAATGATTTTCGTCCAAAACCCGAAAGATATTGGACGTGTGACAAATCTGCTTCAGTTACCTTCATTGTGTTATCTTTTTTATCTTGAACGTTATGGGTGAGGCTGAGAGGAAGCGACGTTGATCGAATCAATGGGCGTTTTAAGAAAGCCTCCATTCATTGGGTACGCCCGTCATGGGCGCAAACTAATGGGGTTAAAGTCCCCTGCGCGTAGTCCTGCTTATGTGTAACTTCTTTCATGAAGTGAAACGTTAGCTA
>JADGFE010000140.1 GCA_016744085.1 Kiritimatiellales bacterium
GATGAAACAGGCGGAGGCTGCCAGTTGGACGCCAGCTCAGTGGAAAACATCCCGCGAAACTCAGAACGCGTAGTCCTGTCAAGGCGGTCGCCGAAGAGATGCATACGATGGAACAGCACAGTTCCTAGTTAAAGATGAAGCGGCACAAAACAAGGTCATCGAAATTATTGAACGGGATCTAAAGATGCCGTGTATGAAGTTAAATATCGAATCGGCAAACCGACTTCCTAAAGCCGTCATTCCGGCCGCAGGGTTCGGAAACCATTATTGAATATCAGAATACGTGAGGCGTTGATTCTGTCGCCAAACCTCAAATTCAACACAGAATAAATCACGGATCAATCGTCACTTGTCACGTAACTAATAGGCCCCTTTAGCGCAGCAAACCGTTTTAAAGGTGCGGGCCAGAATTACGATATCCAACCAGATCGACCAGTTGCGCACATAATACGGATCCCATTTTTCCATGCCAGCGGTACCGGCCTCACTGCGACCGGAAACCTGCCACAAACCCGTAATACCTGGCTGCACCTTATCGCGAAGGAATCGGACCTGTTCCGGCAGATCCTGAAAATGATATGCAGGCAATGGCCGCGGACCTACAAGTGACATGGTACCTCGTAACACATTTAGCAGCTGAGGTATTTCATCGAGTGATGTAATGCGCAAAAAATTACCCACCCTTGTAATACGCGGATCTTTTTTCAATTTAAAGTTAGCTTCCCACTCAGCACGCAATACCGGATCTTTTTTCAATGCCTTTTGCAAAGCCTGCTCTGCGTTTGGCACCATGGTTCTAAATTTAGCGGTGCGGAACGTCCCCCCTGCCCGCCCAATACGTGGTTGCATGAACATTGGATTTTTACGATCTTCCATCCATATAAGTACGTATAAGAAAAGCATCAGCGGCGCCCATAGTGGCAACGTGATTAAAACTAATGTTAAATCAATGATCCGCTTAAAAATCCGTGCAAATGGATTTAGTAGGTTTTTTGTAATTTCCAATCCAAGAATTCCCTGAAGATCACGCGGAATAACCCATAAAGAAGGTGCTTCATCCAAGTCTGGTATTAAAATAACCCGACGATAGACCTCCAACGGACCTTCCAACACTTCAACCTGTTGATGCCGTGATGCATTCGCCATCGCCACGATCGCTACCGGTGTACGATACGTCGTATTATTCAAGTTCCCAAGCACGGAGACGCCTTCAATCACACTACCCAAGGGAACATCATCTGTAAATACCGCCGAAGGAATATAACCCAGCCCCATTTCAGCACGCAAAGCCAAAATAACCGCCTGCACCGACTTACGATCACCATAAATAGAAACCGGCACTCCCCATTGAGACATTTTTATAACAATGCCCCGCATAATTGCCCGGGCCAAAGGAATCAAAACGGCACTAAAAAGGTACGTGAATAAAAACACGATGCGGCTTGAGGAAAGGTTTATTCGAGTGAAGAATGAAACAACGAGCACCGTCGTAAACATGATAAAGAGTGCGCCCTGAATCTTCCGCAATTCGTCCACCACGCCAAGCCCCCAACCCGGAGTCAAACGGGCAATTATCGAAACAAGAGCCCAGGCCGGAACAATAAGAAAGCCATTTGTGACAGAAAAGGCAATGTCATTAATCCACCACAACAGTAGATTCCCTAGGCATAGAGCCAGAGATACCATCAGGGCATCCGCACATAGGACTGCCCATGCATTTAATACATACCGCCGATAAAACATGAGCCGACGCCCACCAGAATCGATATTAATGACTGCTCTTTTCAACTAAAATCCCCTTAGTTTTCATGAATACATATCTTATCTAGTAAATATTACTAGATAATTGTATATGCATCTCCATTCCTTATCACAGTAAAGGCGTACGTTTATTATTTCCGGGCATCAACTTGCCGATTAATCCAATGATACGTTTTTTCCATCCATATTCTGAATCGGGTTGCGCCGGATAGGCATATTCTTCCTTCAACCCCGGGTTATCAGGATCTGTCTGAATGCTTTCAGCTGTTTGACCATATTTCCGCCGACGAATCCACCTGCTCCGCATACCAATGCTTTTTCATTTATAATACCTCCAACATAAAATGCTTATTCATCCATCAGATCTAGCAACTCTGCAAGATTCATTTCCCCCTGTTTCATCCGCAAATCCGGCAACGGTCTTGTCGTTTCTATTTTTTGGTCTCCGCCACCCGATATCTGTTTCTCCAACCATTCTATATTCTTTCTCGAAGAGGGAGTCCGTTTGATCTTTTCCATAGCTCGAAACACGTCCAGTGCCTCTTCAAATTTTCCAGCCTTGCGCAACTCACCCCCCAGCGTCCACCAGTAGATATCATTAAACCTGCGGTATTGGCAGGCCTGGCGCAACAAAGCGAGGCCCTGTTCGATTTGCTGCTCAGGCATTGGGCGTTGGGCATTCGGCATTGAGAGGCTACTGGTTGCTGCCCCCTGATCTCCGTCTTCTAAAATCTGACCTCTGACCTCTGACCTCTGACCTCCGCCTTCAGCTCGTCCAAGAAAAATTAAACATTTTCCAAGCGAGCTGATCGTCTCCGGGTCTTTAGGGTTTTGTGTATACGCTTTCTCCAGCCACTCCCGTTCCTTTTCTGCCAGCAGCATTTTTTCGGGCATATCTAAACAGTGATAACGCCGCGCATAAATCAGATTTGCCATGCCCTTATAGGCCCGCCAGTTTTGAAAATCAATTTTAACAGCGAGCCGATACAACCCCTCTGCCTTTTTATTTCCGGTAACAGACTCTTCCCTCGGTGCCTCATCATCCCTAATGCCCAGTGCCTGCTCCACCGCTTTATCCCCTAAAGTTCGAATATAGGAGGACGACATGGTCTGAAGACAAACACTAGCCAACAGCAAATAGCCTACTGCTAACAGCCATGCAAAAGATTTACGAAAGAAAAATTGTGCTGTAGTTGTAGGACTCTGAACCTTCTGACCGCTGACCGTTGACTGCCGTTCTCTGGCCTCCGCCCTCCGCTCGCTATACTCTTTCGCTTCCTGCGTTCTTTCGCGGCCAACTGATTCTGAAAGCGGTGCAGAGCCACCGCACCCCAAAGCGGCTTTGTCGCGAGCCCCTTCTCTAACGCCCAGAGCCTCCCGCCTCCCGTCTTCTCTATCCTCCCTGTTGCCTAGTGCCTTACGCCTAATGCTTTTAGCCTGCTTTGCACCAAGCGGTCCAACCGCAATGGCAGCAAGCAACGCAAATACGAGCGCATTCGGATACACATGCATCTGAAAATCAAAGAACGAATGCACCATAGTTCCGGCCGCGGCGCCGAGGAAGGCAAAACCCATGAAGGCATGTCGCACCTCCTTCGCCTTCAGCGATTTAACCAGTATCCAAAAGCATCCGAAGAGCCAGGATAAAGCGAATAATCCAAAACCAATCAGTCCATAATCCGCGATAAGTTCCAAATATTCATTGTGCGGATGACCGGTAACCACGCGCACTGCTTTACATCGATTACGATATTCCGGGAACGTATAGCGATAGTTTCCGGGTCCAAAGCCGATCAACGGAGCATCCTTGATCATATCAATCGTATCCATCCAGGTCTGTGGTCGAAAATCGCGCGCTTCACTTCCAACGCCCTCCTCCGATTGCTGCTGGATAAATCCGACCACCGGCTTTGCCCGTTTTTGAAACGTTTCTGAATACTGCCATCCCGACAGCAAAATAAGGAAGGAACACAAAGGCACTAAGATCACTAAGGCTAGGAATAGTTTTATACTGCGCCGCCAAGCCATCAGACAGATACAAACGCCAACGGCTGTGATGGCACCCAACCAACCGGCCCGAGACTCGGTCAGGAACATGGGGGGAAGAAAAATAAGGAAGCTGTAGACCGAGAGGACTTTAAGATAGAGGCCCGACTGTGGAATAAACAATAACGCCAGACAAAACGGCATTAGCATCTGCATCAAATGTGCAAAATGATTCGGGCATATATAGGTCGACATCAGTCGGCCTTCATAAACCGCAAATCGCTCGACCCAAAGAACGCGTTCAGGACATTTAAAATGCACAATCAAACCATACAGCGCGCAAATCATTACCACAAAAATAAGCATCCCAAGAACAATACGGTTATCCTTGAAAGCAGTAAGCTCTGATCCCCAAACCAAATAGGCGCCTATGACCGCCCCGACAAACAGCGTAACCAACTTGGATTCAAAAGGAATGGCCGCCTGAGGAATCATGGCAATGCCATAGATCAAGAAGAGAATCCACAGGCTTCCAGAGGCCGGAGTTCGGAGGACAGAGATCCGAGAACCAAAGGCGGGGGCACCGCCCTCTCCTACAACACGCATCTGCCATGCGCACTTCAGCATTTTAGCGGCAACCGCACCATATGCGACCACAAACACCGGACCGAGCAATCCCGCTTTATCCTGCCCCACCACACCGTAAAAAAGGAACGAGCAAATCGTTAGAAGAAATAAAATATAACTGATCATTTCGAATAGTAATTTAGAGCTTCGCTGATTCCGTCACGGAATGACCGTTTGTTCACAAATCCTAGTTCTGTTTGCAATGCCGTATCCCCGCCGCGTGCAAATACGCCTTCGGGGGTATTGGACGTTCCTTTCACGTCCGGCTGGAAGCCTAGAATATCGGCCGCTATTTGAACAAAATCAACAAAGCTGGTAAAGATACCGGTCGACAGATTCATGGCAGAACCATCCTCAATTCGATCCATTGTTTTAAGCACTCCCTCTACGCAATCGTCGATATGAATAAAGTCCCGCATCTGGCGACCGGTTCCCCAGACTCCGATTTCCTTCGCGCCCCGATTGGCCAACACCCGCTTGCAGACACTCGGAAAGGGATAGGTATCATCCTGATCTTCTCCATATCCGGAAAACGGGCGATAGGTCACTGATTTTAACCCATGCTTTTCATAGGCCAACCGCGCACAATATTCATGGGTGAGCTTTGCCCATCCATAGGACAGATCCGGCATGGCCAGATTTTCATCAAAAGAAATCATATCCTCTTTGAGCAGCATATAATGATCCGGCCGTTGCAGATGAATGGGATACGCCGCACTGGAGCTGAAAACGATCGTTTTTTCCGGTTTGGCTTTTGCGGCCCACTGCCAATATTCGGCATCAATGGAAAGATCATCCGCCACGGCCAAAGGATTATTTTCGATCATGGCCCGGCCACCCACCATCGCGGCTAAATGAAAAGCATAGTCAAAATCGGTATCCCGATATTTTTTAAACCAGTCACGACAATCTTCCGAATAAAAATGAAAGCTATCAAACTCCAGGGGCTGAAAAAGCGGCCATTGCCTGGGCTCAATGGCTCCGCTCAGCGGCTCCATAACATCCACACAATGAATTTCATGCCCCTTCGGCAACAATCGTTGCACAAAGTGACGCCCTACAAAACCACACCCGCCGGTTATCAAAATCTTAGCCATAACATCCTTTAATGCGTATAATTATCAGCTGTTTCTTAAAACTTAATTCCATAAAATCTAAAATTCAGATTTCTCTCGAAATCTGTATATTCCGCCAAATTCATCCGACCTGACTTTTCCAAACATTGGAAATAATTCAGCCCCCGTTTCAGCCATGCGTTCATACATTTCGGGCGATCGTACTGCCATCGATCCCAAAGGGTGGAAAAAGTTATTAAAAGCGTACGCATTTCCTATGCATGTTCCAAGTCTATCCTCAAATCGCTCTTCACTTATGGCCCCGCTGTTAATGACCTCTGCCTCAGAATAATAATTGAGGTAAAAGATAAGAATCGGCTCATAGCTGGTCAAGATCAGATCATCCTTACTTGTATTTTCAACGAGCCACGTCCCCTTTTGAGCATGATAGTCCGACGCTTTCGACATGATAGGCAAGAACCCGGCAATAAGGTTGTGGGTGAAGAGAGCAGCCAACAGCAAACAGTTAACAGCTGGTAGCGATAACTTGCCTCGACCCCCTCCTTGCAGGAACGGAGCAACCAACAACCAAAAAGGAATCAACGCCATAATCCAAAGTTCAGGACTCCCCGCCTCCGTGCGAATTACTGCCACCGCATAAAGGAACAACCACAACAATATAGTGATTGTGAGCGGTTTGGAATTGGGAGTTGGGGGCATCACGCCCGACTCCTGTACCGCAGGCGCCTCGCCTGCCCCGCCCGACATCCCACGCCTGATGCCCAACACTAAACAACAAACAACAAACAGCGACAACGTCACTCCCCCCGCCCAGGGAATCCATGCCGCCATCTTCGAGGCCATATAGAATTCTTCATCGAGCATTCGCGATGGAAAGAGGCTTACGAGCAACTCGCGGAATGATTCAAAGCCGAATAGGAAATTGGCCGAAATAAAATTTTGCCCGAAAGCAATGCCGCCACGCAGCATATTTTGCAAAGAAAGGCTCCCTTCTGCCGCATGATGCTGTGCACCCAGCTCTCCGATATCAAGCCATGGGGAGCAAATGACATAGCCCGCAAGTACCAACAACCCAGTCAATACACCATGCAACAGCGCCTTTTTCCAATCCTTGGAAAGCAGGTAATACAGCGGAATGATCAACAGCAGAGGAATCAGGTTCAACAAGTGAATCATGATTCCGAGGGCGGAGATCAGAGGACAGAGGACGGAGGACAACCTACTCAATTTTTGATTTCCGATTTCCGATTTCCGATTTCCGGGTCTGCGACAGCCTTTTTCAGTTTTCTGACTAAGAACCAAAGACGAGGGACGAAGAACTAAACCCCACGCCCCCAGCACAAATACACTTGCTAAAATATACGTCTCCGCTTCATTGGCATAGCGCCAGAAGCCGTAGCTGAAAGCCAGAAGAAGGGTAGTTGTTAATTGATAGTTGGGAGTTGATAGTTGTGGGTTGTAGCCGAGGGCGATGACCCCGGATTCCTCAGTTACATCAAGGCAGGAAGGATCCCTGCGGTACGAAAGAAGCCGATAGAATAAATACAAACAAACAACTGCGAGGATACGATTGATGAAGATCATGAAGCGGAAGGCGCGACCGGAATAGCCCAAAAATTGAGCAACCTTGTAGGCCGCTCCGAACACGGGCAGCGCCAGCACCCGGTTTACCCCCGACTGATCGGCAA
>JADGFE010000293.1 GCA_016744085.1 Kiritimatiellales bacterium
GGCGGAGGCTGCCAGTTGGACGCCAGCTCAGTGGAAAACATCCCGCGAAACTCAGAACGCGTAGTCCTGTCAAGGCGGTCGCCGAAGAGACGCATACGAAAAAAACGCCCTCCCCAACAGGGAAGAGCGTTTTATTAATCGATTGTGTCTAACTAATTATTTATCGGTCAGGGCAACGATTCCGGGGAGTTGCTTACCTTCCATGAATTCGAGGGAAGCACCGCCGCCTGTAGAAACGTGACTCATCTGATCGGCAACACCGGACTGATTAACCGCTGCAACACTATCGCCGCCACCGATGATGCTGATGCTGTCGGACTTCGCCACGGCTTCGCATACGGAAAACGTTCCTGAAGCAAACGGGGCCATTTCGAAACAACCCATCGGACCGTTCCAAACAACCGTTTTCGCTCCGGCCACTTCATTGCAATACAGTTCAATGGTTTTGGGGCCGATATCCAACGCCATCCAACCATCTTCGATCTCCCCTTCTACAACCTGAACATTGGCTTCTGCAGAAAAGGCATCAGCAATCGTGTTATCGACTGGAAGCATGAGCTTCACGCCTTTTTCTTCAGCCTGCGTGAGGATTTGACCGGCCAGTTCAACCTTATCGTCTTCAACCAGAGAATCGCCAATGGCTTTACCCTGCGCTTTATAGAAGGTGTAGGCCATGCCGCCGCCAATCAGGATGGCATCGCATTTATCCATTAAGTTGGTAACCACGTCGATTTTTCCGGAAATTTTGGCACCACCAATGATGGCCACGAAAGGTTTTTCAGGAGCTTCGAGCACTTTTCCGAGATATTCAATTTCCTTAGAAAGCAGAAAACCTGCTGCACACTGGTCGATATATTTAGTAACAACGGCCATGGAAGCATGCGCACGGTGCGCGGTACCAAAGGCGTCGGAAATATAAACATCGCCGAATGTCGCGAGTTCCTTGGCAAAAGCATCCTGCTCTTCAGCAGTACACCCCTTTCCTTCTTCTTCCTTGTAGAAGCGCACGTTTTCCAGAACCAGAATTTCACCGGCAGGCAAGCCATCTACAAGCGCTTTTACTTCGCTACCGATAACATCGGGAGCAAGCGTAACTTTGGCTTCAACCAGCTCAGCCAAGCGATCAGCCGCAGGCTTGAGGGTGAACTCCATGTTCTTTTCACCTTTCGGACGGCCGCAGTGGCTCATCAGAACGAGAGAGCCTCCGTTTTCAAGTACATAGTTTATCGAAGGCAGTGCCGCAACAATACGGGTATCATCGCCCACAACGCCGTCTTTTACCGGTACGTTGAAGTCAACACGCATCAGAACGCGTTTTCCCTGAACGTCGAGATCCTTGATCGTCAGTTTATTCATGATTTAACTCCTTTTAGTTAACGTCTGTGAAAATAAGTGGATGACTATAAGCATATCGAAAACCGAGTCAAACCACATTTACCCAACCCCGCCTTAATCAAATAGGCCCCTGGGTTTAGAACGGCTAAAGCGTTCCGAACAGCCGATCATCGGCACATCCGGATGGGTCGCAAAAGCCCGCCCCCCTTCCGGCGCTGCTACTAGACACATAAATTTAAACTTTTTCACGCCCGACTCCTTGAGCATATTGGCCGCCGCTATGGTCAGCCCCCGTGGCAAGCATCGGGTCAACCATCACATACTGGCGCTGGCCGAGAGCCGGAAGCGGTTTGTAGTAGTAAGTTACGGGTTCCAGTGTCTGTTCATCTCGATCCATCCCCATCAGTAATGGATGCAACAACGGAGTAACCTTCCCACGGTCTTTCTATATGAGCTTAGCATCGTCGCATCAGCATTGAAAATGCGTTGTTTCCATTCGCAGCAATCGCCTCTACGAATCCGGGAAGTGTTTT
>JADGFE010000141.1 GCA_016744085.1 Kiritimatiellales bacterium
CCTTTTTATCCCGATTTTACCGGAGGTTTGCTCCATGCCACGAAAAAGAAAACCCCCGGCCAGACTCCGGGGACGTATAGAGAAAGTTTATTTTGCCGGACCGAAATTTTCAGCCGGTCGAATGCTGACGGACAGCGGAGACGCCGTGCAGTTTGCAGGAAATCTATTTGCTCAGGAAGAGCAGCCTGTTGTTCTGGCCGGTGAATGGGCAACGCATCCGAAGTTTGGCCGCCAGTTTAAGGTGGAAATGATGGAGCACGACCTGGACTTGGATCAGGCCGGACTTATTCATTATCTGGCCAACCATCCGGAGATTAAAGGCATCGGCCCGGCCAAGGCCCGTCGCATAGTTGAAGCCTTCGGAGATGATTTTGAAGCCACATTGATGGAGGCACCGGAACGCATCGCTTCTGAGGCGCGGGTTTCCATCGATGTGATTCAACGCCTGCAGGAAGAATGGACGAAGAACCGAAGCGTCAATGCTGTGCTGTCGTGGCTTTCTTCCTTTGGTTTGACGCACCATCAGGTGACGACGCTCGTGGATAAGCTAGGCGGCAACGCCCTTGATGTGCTGAAGGCGGATCCGTACATCCTGATCCGCGAGCTGCGCGGTTTCGGCTTTAAAAAGGTAGATCTGATTGCCCGCAAACTCGGCACGCCGAAGAATCATCCGTCCCGTATACGCGCCGGAATTACCTGTTGTGTGAAGGATGCGCTCGATCAGGGAAGCTGCTGGGTGGAATATGAAGCGCTGCTTGACCAGTCCAATCTCCTGCTGGTGATGGATTGCTTTGATAGCAAGGATCGGATCGAAACCGCGCTAGATCAATTAATTGCGGAAGAAGTTCTGTCCTGCACACCGCTTGGTGGGCGTTTCGGCGTTGCTCTTCCGGCAATAATGAATATGGAGAAAGATCTCTGCTCATTTTTCCGGGACGCAAACCTTCCCAATCCGCACTTTGAGGAAGCTGATTTGGAAGTATTCATTCGGGATCAATGCGCAACGCTTAATGACAAGCAGTTTGAAGCCGTTAAGCTGACGCTGTCCAACTCCATTAGCCTCATTTCCGGAGGAGCGGGATCGGGCAAGAGTTTTACAGTCGCCGCAATCAATCGCATTTGTAATGAATCTGATTTAAACGTCCTGTTGAGTGCCCCAACAGGCAAAGCGGCTAAACGGTTGGAGGAAGTTTCAGGAAAACGGGCCACAACGCTCCATCGCCTGCTTGGGTATGACGGTAAGGAGTTTGCTCGGAATCAGGAGAATCCAATTGATACAGATCTTTTGATTGTTGATGAATTTTCCATGGTGGATGTGCCGCTTGCGTGGCAGTTAATTCAGGCAATTGATCTATCACGAACTGTGCTGATTATTGTTGGCGACCACAATCAGCTTCCGCCGGTTGGCCCGGGAAATGTTCTACGCGACTTGATCCAAACCCGGGCCATCCCGACTGTCATCCTCGACAAAGTGGTGCGTCAGGCCGGAGTGCTGAAAGAAAACAGTATTGCGATTTTGAACGGAGAGGTGCGTAAGACCAGCGCTGCAAAATCGCAGGGATGCCGGGACTGGTATCTGGCCGACAAGTTTACTGACTCAGCCGAAGCTCAGAGCTTCCTATTGAATCTGTTTTCTACGCGAATTGAAGACCTCGGGTTTGATCTGGTGAAAGATGTGCAAGTGCTAACGCCTACGCATAAAGGGCCGCTCGGGACGCAGACGTTGAACATAGATCTGCAACGCCTTATTCAAAAAAAGCGATGGAAGGTCCATGTTCCGCCGGTTCAGCCGGGGCGTAAACCACCCTTATTCAAACACGATAAGGTAATCCAGACTCGGAACAACTATGATCTCAACGTGATGAACGGCTCCATCGGCTATGTATTGGATGTTTTTCCAAACGGAACCCTCTTGATTGATTTCGACGGTATAGCTGTGGAAATTGAAAAAGGATCGTCCAATCTGAACGATATCCAGTTAGCCTATGTGCTCACCGTACACAAAGTCCAGGGATCGGAATTTCCCTGCGCCGTCTTTCTCGTTCATAAGATACACTCCTTCATGCACCACCGGAACCTGTTTTATACCGGTGTCACTCGCGCAAAGAAGACAGCCATTATCATTGGCGACCATTGGGGCGTTACAAACTGCGCGAAGAAATCGCAGGTCGATGACCGTTCGACTTTTCTACGCATCTACCTCGCTTCTGAACCGGCTTGTTAGTGCCTCACCGTGAAGATGTGTAATGAGTGATAAAAAACAACGACTAAATCAAATACTGCAGGTGATTACCTGTGTAGATATTTTGGAAAAACATGGGATTCCGTGGAAGGGAAACGGACTGATCCGCTGCCCGTTTCCAGACCATGAGGACAAGGACCCATCTTTTGGCCTGTTCAACCATGATCGCGCCTTTAAGTGCCACGGATGTGGGCGTGGCGGAAATGCATTTAATCTTCATCACCTACTCAGCAACCGCACCGGAAAAATAAGCCATGAAACGGTAAGCGAGATGGCGGCTATGGCAGGTATCAATAGTCGCGCTCATAATCCACTGCCCAAAGATGCAAACGGAAAGACGATTCATCCAACCATTGAAAGCGCTCTTCGGGCGGCCTGCTTTGGACTAAAAAAGCAGCATGGCACGGCCTTTAAGTCTGTAGCTCATTGGGTTTATGCAGATACAGAACGTCGGGACGTCGGACGGATATACCGTTTTGAAAATTCAAATGGCGGTAAGCAATACCGCCCCATCCATAAAGCGACCTTTAAACTTCAGGACGGACGAGCCATTTCCGGTTGGCAGCTCAAGGATCCAAAAGGAGGCTTTCCGCTCTACCGCATGCCTGATCTGATCGCTGATTCAGATCAACCCGTGTTTGTTGTGGAGGGTGAAAAATGCGCGGATGCATTGTTTGAAATAGGTCTGCAGGCAACCACATCGGCCCATGGTGCTCGATCCGCTGCGAAAGCGGACTGGTCCATTCTCAAAAATCGTAAGGTGTACATCATTCCGGACAATGATCCGGAAGATAAACGGGGGGAACGAACAGGCATGATTTATGCCGAAAAAGTTGCCTATGCCTTGAACAAGGTGAAAACAAAAGCTCGGATCATCGAACTGCCGGATCTTGCACCGAAAGAAGATATTTTCGATTTTATCGTGCATGAACAGGCGGACGGAAAATCCGCTGATGAGATTAAAGAACGACTTTTATTACTGGCCCAGGAGGCCGATTCCTTTGAACCGAAACTCAAACAACAGGAAAGCTCCAGAGAAAGAGTAGAGCGCGAAGTGGTCACAAAGCTCAATAAGGATTACGCCATCATGCTTCAAGGCGGAAAATTAAAGCTCTTCAAACACAGAGATTCATCCTTTATTGAGTATGGCGCATTGAAAAACTTCATGGCTTCACAGGTCTGCAGTTGGGCCAATAGCGAAGGAGATGTGGTCAAGGAAAAGGAGTTTAACGTGTGGTTTTACTCATCACAGGCCCGTCGCTACGAAGACGGGATTGTTTTCGACCCTCGCCTCGGAAACAACAATGACAAAGCTTACAACATGTGGAAAGGCTGGGCCGTACAACCCATTCAGGGCGGCGGATGCGACCGAATGCTGGATCATATCAAAACCATTATCTGTAACGGCGATCCCGTCGCATTCGAATGGCTGATGAACTGGTGCGCCGGATTGATTCAGAAACCGTGGTTAAAACCCGGAACGGTACCCATCCTCCAAGGTAAACAGGGAACAGGGAAAGGCAGCTTTGTGCAGATCCTGCAGAAGATTGCCGGTCGGCACTCCGCTCAAGTAATCAACCGCGAGCACGTTACCGGACGCTTTAACCGCATGCTTGCCGACAAAGTCCTCCTGTTTGTGGATGAAGCTTTCTTTGCTGGGAACCGCGAAGATGCCGCACGTTTAAAGGGACTGATTACCGAATCCCGACTGATAATTGAACCGAAGGGAATCGACAGCTATGAGCAGGAAAACTTTCTGCACATCATCTTTTCCACCAATGAACGCCACGCCGCGCATGTTGAACTTGGAGACAGACGCTATTCGGTTTTCAGTGTTTCAGATAAATATGCATCCGAAAACGCAATTAGTAATAGTGAGCTTGCTGTGCAGAAGAATGAATACTTTGAGCGATTGCACGATGAAATAGACGGAGGCGGCGTTGGCGCATTTTTCGCGTACCTGAACGAATGGCAGTTGGATGAACGCAAGTTGCGCACACCGTTTGAGTCGGAAGCACGTCACCGACAGCAGGCTTTATCCCTCTCATCCGTAGAGCAGTGGCTGAGCAGTATGGTCAGTACTGGATCATTTGAAATTACAGATAGAAGCCGTGACGATAACATGATTGATGAATCGTCCTGGCACCTCAATCCGAGCAGCGAAACCGCATTTTCTCAGAGCCATGTGTGGGAATCATATCGGCAGTTTTGCAGCGGCGATTATTATGCCATCCATAAACGACGGCACTTTATCGATATCCTCACGGAATGGGGTGTTCGAGAAGTCGGCCCCCGACACTGCAAGCTTCCGGATGGCAACATCACTCCCAAGAAACAGCGAGCCGTCGTATTTCCGGCACTGGCGGAGCTACGGATAAAGCTGAAGAATTTGCAGTTGAGTGAACTGGAAGATGCAGGTGTCGCGCATGAAACATCTGAATCGCACGATCTAATCGATGAGGATTCGTTCTTCGATTCTGATTTCGATGATCTCATTGGATCCGACCTGCCATTTTAATCAACCGTATCAAACGGTTTCCCTCTGAGCTCGCAGTTTATCCCTGCGGGCTTTTTTTGTATTGGTGCCCAGAACGAAACGAACCCGGTTGTATCAACAGCAACGGAATATGGGGAGGCAACATCTGGAAACAACCTGCTTTATTGATTTTGTTGCCACCCAAACACCAATAAATCAACTACTTACAATCCAAGGCAACAAAGCAACAGTAAATAAGGGGAGTATTAATAGAAGCCAAGGTGTAGCTGAAATTATGGTGGCAACACATGATTTTTCTACCGGTATAAATTTCGTTGTTTCCGCTGTTGCCCTGTTGCCGTGATTTGCAACCTGTTTGTCGATAACGAAATAGCATGGCAACAGCGCTCTGTTTCCTTGCGTAGCACTTCGTTGTCTTCGGATTACGGCATCATCATCTGTGGAGTTGCATATTCGTTTCAATTCTCAACCATCCGACACACCGCCGCTGATTCCGGTAAGTAACGACCAGTTGTAGCACACCTAACTTCTGGAGATATTTACGATGAGTCCCAAGGCCATGATGCCCCAAAGCAACCAAATGGTATTAACCGATCTATTTGTTGCTACCGATCTGGATGTCCAGCACCTGACCAGCGCGAAGCCCGATGTTATGCATGACGGTAAAGTCTACCGTCGTCTGTCTCCTGACTATTTTGCATGGCTCCGTTCCCGCATGCAGGCCGCTCAAATCGCATTCCGCAACAAGCAGCTGTCGCCTGCAAAATGGAACGCACTGCGCCAACGCTTCAATTACGTGCAGGAACAAGCCATTACTCTGTTCGGGAAGCCTGCACTAAAAATGGCCTGCCAGAATCTAACGATCCGCGAGTACAAGCCTCCGAAGCTTCAGAAAACAGAACAAGCGCAACGATGGCTTTATCCTGCAAATCAAAAGCTCAGGTTTTCTGTAGAGGTTGATTCTCGTACCGTCGCCAAAGTGGATGCAATTCGTGCTCAAGCCATGGACCTCGGGTGGACGGAACCACAGCTTCATCAAAATCAAGGCCGACATCGTTTTCCCTGCGGCGAGGATTATGGACTGATTTGTTTCATCGGTGGCGACCGCGAGATTGCCCGGGTGACCGAATCCTACATTGAGATTGTCCACGGCATAGGCACCACCCGGGAGCGCGTCCTGAAATTTCACAATTCCAAGGTGCTGCAGCCATGGATGAAAAAGGTGGAGGTACCCAATGTCCACTAAACCGTATGCAAACGCAGAAGAAGTCCTCCCACCGGAATTACTCGAAGAGGTGCAGAAGCATCATTCGGGGATGCTGTGGGTACCTGTTTCAGAATCATTTTACAAAAAACGTCGCCGATTGGTGATCGCCCTCAAAGAGCAGGACATCAGCACGGAGGAAATTTCCAACCTCGCCGGAATTACACCTCGCCGGGTGAACCAGATTCTAGCTGATCAAAAAATGGAAGCCGCCAGCCGACACATTGGACCGGCTTCCGGTAAGTAAGCCTTGAGGTTCGATATATGGGCTAAATCTATCTCCCGCCACGAACCCCGGCTTTGGAAAACATCAATTTTATATTTGGAGCAACTCTTGGGTATCACAAAAAAAGATGAGAACAGCTTGGATCGCTGGCATCGGAACGAAGGAAAAACCGAGATGTCCGACGCGATGAAGCAAAAGGCGGAATCCATGGAAGGTAATCTCCAGACCCTCAAACACGGCATTTTTGCCGACCGTTGCCTGACGCCCGAAGAAAAGGTCATGTTCGACCACATCATCGAAAAGCTGCACGCCGATTTTCAGTTCAATAAATCCAGCGATTTCCTGCAGGTCGAGCTGGTAGGCATCTATTCCGTGAAGCTGGTCCGGGCGCAAATTGAAGGCAACACACAGGCCGCTGAGAGTCTCGACCGGATGATCCGCTGTCACATGAAGGATCTCAAGACCACCAAGATTTCCCGCGAAGGTGAAGAGCGCGGCCCGACCACGTCCCCTTCAGACTGGGCGACCGCTTTGTTGGAAAAGGTGGAAGAAGTCGCTGAAAAAAAGAGCACGTCCCGTAAAAAGCCGAAAAAAAGTGCGGATAACACCAAAGCCACCAAAAAGAGAAGCCCCAAGAAACGGGGCGATTCGGAGGCTGGCAATGCGTAGAAGTGCGGATAACTCTGCTTACCGGAAATTTTGCTTAACCAATATTTCCCTGAATGCGCCGCTGATGACATTGTTTCATAGTCAGTCATTGTTGGGATATGGTCGGGTGTCATCGGGAATTGTGTGCTTTGAGCTATACTCTCTCATACTGTCTCTATGCTGTAAGAAAAAGA
>JADGFE010000142.1 GCA_016744085.1 Kiritimatiellales bacterium
AAAGAAAGGGTCTATTTTAAAGGAAAATCTCCTGTTTTCAGGGGTTAGGGGCATAAAAGGGCAGCATACTACCCACCGATTCTGCGGAAGAGGCCTTTTAATTTACTTCGGTACGGACTGATTCTCGCCCCCGCAACTGCGGTTTATTATCTACGACAACTTCTTCGAAACCACACAGCACCAGAACCGAGCATCACCAGAACGATGGAGTTTTCTTCCTGAATGGCATATGTGACGATCAACTTTTGATTGCTGTACATCTACGGCCTCTCACTTTCAGCAAGCATTTGTTCAAATCCCTGTTGTTTCGGATATCCATGGCTCACAGCTGATTGATAGGCGGAGAGTGCCAATGGAATCTGATTCAGCTTTACATGGGCGAGAGCCTTATTGTAGTAGGTCAAAGCGATTATATTTCCTGCACTCATCTTTTGACCATTGGCTCCCACCGCAGCAAAGCTCCGTCCAGCTGGCCCTTTTGCGCCGCCTTCCCACAAGACGATTGCCTTGTCGTAAAGTTCGATGGCTTTCCCTGAATTTCCCATTCGGTAATGGGTGTAACCAAGGCTGCTATGCGCTTCTATGCTTTTTGGGGCACAGGAGAGTTCGCGCTTTCCAATCTCAACGGCTTCTTCGAATTTGCCCATGGTTGAAAGAAGAATAGCGAACTGATGAAGTCCCTCGACATTCCGAGGATCGTGCTGGAGCAAGCTGCGATACTGAGTTTCAGATTCCTCGAACCTTCTGAGTCCCTGAAGCAGCTTGGCGTAATGGAATCGCATATACAGATCATCTGGCTTAATCTGTAGAAGGATACCCATACATACCGCTTCTTGTTCTCTGTTTCCTCGTTTTTGCCAGCACACCATCTCTGCAACCGTCATGCCGGGATGAACGACACCCCTGCCTTTCGTCCCTTCAATAATCTGCATGGACTCATCAACGTTGCCAATATTACAGAGGAATAATGCCTTTCCTGCCATGAAATCCAAATTGTCAGGCACAAGGGACAGTGCGGTATCGTAAAAGCCAAGTTTCTCCTCTATCGAATGAGTAGAATCATTGGCCAATCGGCGCAGTATATACCTCACAGAATTTACGGCCTTTTCATTTTCCGGATATTGCCGAATCAACTTCAGATACTCATGAAAAGCGGCTTCTATTTTTCCTTTTTCGGTAAGTATGTTGCCGCCCATTAACAAGGCTTCGAAACGAGTACCTTTGTCGGATGCAGATTCGAGGGAAATTTTCTGCCATTCATTTGCCTTTTCAAAATTGCCTTGTCGCGTGTATTCGTTTGCGATCTTTAACGACTCTGAGAACATCAGCTTTCTTTGCCGCAACGCATCATCAATTACCGCCTGGCACGCATCGCAATAACGGGGTTCGATCCCATCTCGTGCCTGAACAGATCGGGGAAATGCTTTCGGACAACCGGGCGAAACACACCGCCGAACTCCAAGGGTTGAGGCAATGGTGGATAAAGCCTGTTTCCCCAACCGGGAAACAAGACGCTGACGGTCTTCTTGCTCGCCAGTTCGTGTCGCCATAAAGTGGAAGGAGGAAACGATGCCGTATACTCCATCAGAAAACCCGAAGCAGTCTTTTCTATCTGGTAGCGAAACCATCCGATCTGTGAACCCGATATAGGCAAGAGCGTTCTTATTGCGAAACGGGAACTTCATTCGAAGATATTGGGTAATATCGGTTGATCCATACACACTTCCTTGTTGCATGGACTCCAGTTCGTGTTCAAAACGCTTCAGCATCAGATTCCCATTATTCAAAATCATGAAGGAGTCCCGGAGGAAGCGTTCCTTTTCCTTAACAGACAAGATTTCCAGATTCGTCTCCGGTTCCCAGCCTAGCTGAATGCAAATCAAGGGATAACCTTCCTTGGGCGTGTTTGCCATGAAACTCATAAACACAGTTTCGATATACCAACTACGTAAGTCCTGCACGGGTTCTGGTATCGCAATTGGCTCAGAAAGAAAGGCAATATTTAAACCGCTATGATCCTTAATATATTTCGCTACTTCTTCGTATAGTAGTGCGTCAACATCCTTCATTGGGAAAAACACAAGGTCAACATTTTCAAAAGAACAGGCCTGCAAGGTGTTGGTAGCAACCTTCAATTCTACATTTTCGCCTAAAGCAGTAAGAGAAGACCGAACCAAATCGAAATCCTCGGAACGACTTGCAACATGGCGATAACGCATCGTGCTTTCCGATAGATTATCAGCAGACATCAGCTCTGCTAATTGGAATTGTCGCTCAAGATCATCTGGCCGACCTGTAAGATAGGTTCTCAACACACCAGCGGCATCCGATGTTTGACTCGTGGTGATAAGACGGTCTGCATAGTAAAGGAGGAAGGCGGATTTGTCGCGAATGCTTGAAACCGAGAACTCGGCGGCATTCTGATTTATCTGCTCATACTCTTTGGCTAGATCATCAAGATTACATTCAGCATAGGATTCTACTTGTTCCGATGAATCAATAATTCGCTCAAAGATGGAAAATGAAAGAATATACCAATTGCCAGTCGGAGTTTCCTTGAGGCGGATGAAGAGTTCAACTGCATTGTTTTCAAAATCTGCGTTAGCTGTGCAGTTCCAGATCATCCCAACCGTCGATTCCCGACCACTGGCAGAAGGCCACTCCAGCTGTTTCAGCGCTCCAAGCAGTTTGTATTGCTGAAATAAAATTTGAATTTGTGCTGGCTCATACAACACCCGAATAGTTGGGTCTAAACGAGCAAGGAATAAATCGTGATTCCAGTCACTAACAAGTTCATCCATGTATTCATGAGCAACCCAGTCTCCCGATGATTCTCCCTTGAACACCACATTGCTTATTCCGGTATAGGGGGAGGGGGCGGCAACACACGGAGGTTGTACAAACAGTAGTATGGAAATAATGCTAAAAACACCAGTAACAACCTTCATTAACACCTCGTAAATTTATCACCCGCGATTTGAGTACGCTGACACGATTTCCCCCACGTATTTCTATCACTTCTTTTGGAAGTATCGTTTTACGCCTACCCCGCTTTCCTTTTAAACACTCATTATTCGATCAACTGCAATCGAACGTTTCTCTTTCCAAAATTTTGGCTCTAGCCTTATTGAAATAGTCGCTTTTCGAGGCTCTTTTCCCTTCTCGATAATTATAATGCGAGCACTCAGAATATACGGTTCGTATTCCAGTCCTTCATCACCTGGAACATCTAAGCTAAAGCTAATATCTCCCATACCTTTCCCGCGTTCATAAAAACGAGAGGCCTCCTTATGGTCAGCAAGCAATACACGAACTTCGGTATCAGCTCCTGCTATTACAATATTTTCCGCTATAACCTTTTCTATCGACACATCCTCAGTAATTCTCTTATGGAAAATAATTCTTATACGGTACGGTGCCCCCCAATCGCTGTAGTGCTTCCCGTCGGCTTCACGCAATGTTTCTGTTCCCTGAATATTAACCTCTATTCGACCATCTAGAATCTCAACATCCGCCGGTTCATAATCGTAATGATGTACTTCATAACTTTCTCCACAGCCACATAAGACAGAGACCCACGCCACAAAAAAGTATCTAAGCAACAACTTACGCATAATCTCTCCTGTAAACTACAACCACAGTGCTAAATCAATTTTTGTCCACAGGTTCCCAAAGGCCTCGAAAAGGGAAATCAGGTTCAACTAACCTCCAAACGTCTCCGCTTTCAACATCAAGAAACCAACGCCCACCAAAGATCTGCCCGCTTTCATAGTCAGGATCAACGTTAATCTCCTCAATCTCAGCAGTGTCAATCTGTCCGGAAAGGTATTTCTGAAAACGCTTAAATTCACCGGGCGAATTGAAGCCATGTATTTCTTCCCAAGCCATTCCTATACTCCTGTTAATTATTGATCCAACTAGGATTAACTTTCGGGATATATATCTGATTTCCACCACCAATCAGTCCTCCTTGGGCGGCAGCAGCCCCCTCCTAAAATAGTTGCCCCTGACTTCACCTGAAATCGAAAAAGCTGAACTGATTGTCTCGCTCGTTCAACGCTAGAGTCATTTTTCAGTACTCCGCGCCTATTTCCCTAATTTAAATTTTTTCCCCTCAACCCAATCGATGGGAAGATTTGGGCTTTTAACACCAAACGAAGCCAGACCTCTATCGGAGTAATACATTTTTTCCATTTGGTCGGTGTACTTTCCAGCACAGCTTAAATGGAGTGTTGTTGTTTCTTTCGAGCAAGACTTAACATTAATGTCAATCCATTCAGGGATCAGCCCACTTCGCGAAAGAAGCGTAGTAACTTCCTCGATACTTTGATCGTTAAAAATCCGGCCTTCGTCTTCGGGATAGAATGTAACCCCCTCATCGGAAGGATCGTCGTAGGACTGATTCAATTCAACGTCGAACCTGAATTCAAACGCCAATTTCTCTTTGATGTATTCCTGTCCAGATTTCGTAGCTAAGTAGCTGGCTGCAAGTAAGTAGGTTGTGAAATCATTCTTATTCATTGAAAACTCCTAAACATTATCTCCGGAGATATTGGTTCAATTCGGGAGCAACTGAAGGTTTAAACCTAAATTCAGAAGCATAACTTCCTGTATTCAGATAACTGTCCTGAAGCCGAAGGACACCATCATCTAATTCTAATTGCCTTAATCGAGTTGAAGGCACATCAAACTGATAAATTTGCCCTCCATTAAGATCCGCATATCGCTTAGCATGATTCACATCGGGAGTCAGTGAAATGCGGCGTGATTGTACCGCCCCATCTCGAAGATTTCCTCCGTGATAAAGAGCTGTCGTAAACTCATCTGAACCACGAACCACTGTTTTTCCAAAGAACCCTTTTACCTTTCCGCCAAACCTCTTTAAAGGTTTTAGATATTTTCCAATTTTACCCGCATCTCCAACATAGGGGATTACTCCTGCGAGAGACAGTGCAGCATCGGTTTTGTTACCTCTCAGGCCAGAAATGGCGGCATTTCCCAAATCAGCAAACGGTGTTGGCTCAAAGGTACCGACCACATCAAGCCCTCCCTGTAACCAGTCCAGCCCTTTCGAAAAACCACTTTGACTCTCCAGTCCACTCAGCCCATACGGGTCGACGAATGCGAGGATACAACGACCCGACACGGTTTGAACCAGAACGGGTCGAGCTAGATAGTGCAGTGCAAGGGCTTGCGGCTGTAGTTCAGGGGCGGATTCTTCCGCTGCTTCAAAAAAATCCCAGACGCGGTTTTCTGTGGGCTGGTCGGTTTGTCCCGGGTGCGGGGTTCCCGACATTGGAAGGTGCAGGCGGAACGCTTGGGCGCACGGTGCGAGAAGCACGAACAATAGGATTAGGATGTTTCTTAGTTGCTGCATTTCCAAAGAGGATAGCAGGAATGGGCGGCTAATGGGAAGGCGGGTGTTGGGTGTTCTCGGCGGGGTGGGTTCCGGCGTGGATGGCCTGAAGCTTGAGGATGCTGACGTGGGTGTAGATGGCGGTGGTTTCGGGGCTGGCGTGGCCGAGCAGTTGCTGGATGAAGCGGATGTCGGCTCCGCCTTCGAGCATGTGGGTGGCGCAGGCGTGGCGGAGGAGATGGGTGCCGCCTTTGTCACGGCCGATGTCGGCGCGGCGGATATATCGGGTGACGAGCCGACCGAAAACGTCGGCGTTGAAGCCTTCGCCGTAGGCGGTGAGGAAGAGGTGGGGTTCGGCGGTGGCGATCTGTAGGAGCGGGCGGACGTCGAAGAGATATTTTTCGAGCCAGCGCAGGGCGCGGGTGCCGACGGGAACGATGCGGTCTTGATAGCTTTTGGTTTGACGGTCGCGGTTGAGATCGCCGACTTCCCGGTGGCGGTTCGCAAAGAAAGCCAACCGAGGTACGGGGCTGGCTTTCTTTGTGTGCCGCCATTCGCTGGCGATCCCCGGCGGGCTTGGCGGAGAGAAGGTTGCATCATCGTTCAACGGTTGAATGATCGAAAGTCGCCTCCGCCCTCTGCGCCCCGGGGAGGAGTAGAATTAGTTGTCAATGTTGAATATTAAGACCTGACCCTGCGCCCCTGACCCTGCGCCCCTCTGCGCCCCTCGCCACTCCCCGCTTACGGCATCAAAAACAGATAGAGACACGTCCACAACACACCAAACAAAGATAGCACCCCGCATAATAAACGAAGTTTTTCTCGCCTCAGAAAAAACGAATAAACACAAAAAAACAGAAGCAGCAATGGGCACACCCACCAAATCATGGTGTCCAATACTTTTACTTGTGTCTCGATAAGCGTAGACGTATCTCCTTCGAAAGCACTTGCTGGATTAAACGGTATCCACAAAACAAATACGCACAAAAAACCTACACAAAGCATCAACCTAAAAAGAGAGCTCTTCATTTCGAAATCCTTATTTCAACCTGATCCTTCTCTAGCAAATTCATTGGATCTGGAGTTTCTCCAGAATACCCAACATATCCCCCAATCATATTGGACAGCAGATCTTCAGATGCAAAAGCTGAATCTTTTAGTCGGCTGTATCGATCACTGAATGGAGCCGTTCCGTACCCTATTACTGTTTGAACCACCTCTCCTCCGTATCCTTTCAACTGTGACAGCGTCGCAGAGATCAAAGAGTCTTCAGTTGTTGTATTTGCTATCCATGAAACATGCTGCAAGTCAACCCAACCCAAATCTTCATTATATGCATATCTTGGATTGCTCCCAAAATGATCAACCAAGCCGCGCACTCCGCCGTCTGAGTGAGCTTTTATCCCTTGTTCTAATGCATTTTGGAATTGATTTGGGCTTACGAAGGAACCGAGACGCTCTTGCAAATAGCTGTTCTCCAAGCCACTCAACCCGTACGGATCGACGAATGCGAGCGGATTCATATTAGCCCACATATAGACATTGACCCCGCCATCTATACCCAGCGGATCAGGCTGGATGAAGCGTTTGAGCTTGGACGAATATGCTCG
>JADGFE010000143.1 GCA_016744085.1 Kiritimatiellales bacterium
CTCCTTCTGTGTAGTGTCGTTTTCGTCGACAACACATTACAGATAAGTTGCTCGGTGTGTTAATCATTCATTTACCCACTGATTTGGCGGAAGACCCAGCTTCTATAACTCTATTGTTCGCTGATTTGTATTCCTGCTTGGCTTCTGCTTCTACGCTGCTTGTCGATTGACTGGGGGTATTCTCCGCTTCTGAACAGTGGAGAAGATTCTTTCATGATTTCACCACGGGAACCAGCGTATGCGGTAGAAGCTCTCGGAATTGGTCATTGGTGCAAAAGTTGCTAGCGAAACAATATCTGTCACCGTCGTCCATGCATTGGTCGTCACTAAATCATCCGTATATTCAACGCGGTAGTGTTGCGCAGTCGTCGGCAATCCATCCACATTTGCGGTAAAGTGGCCGGTGTAGGTGAAGTCATAATCATTGGCGATCAGCAGGTCGTAGAGAGCTTTTCGCGGTGATCCGGATGAATCCCCGTCCGCATTGCTCTGCGTAATCGAATCACCGATACACCAAATGGCACCTAGATCGGCCTCGGCAAAACCCAGTGTTGCGATGAACACAGCGCCTACGGCTATAACAGAAGTAGTTAATTGGTGTATTTTAATTTTCTCTCCTTAACGTTTGAAAGGAGCCTCGTGAAGAATGCTTCACCTGGGCGACGGACGTCATCACGTAGGCTCGCTTGACTGATTGGATCTGTTTTTGTCCATAATCTTTAAGACAAAGATTTGCACATCAAAATGACTGTCCTTTGATCTTCTCCAACCTGATATGGTTCTTCCCCAATAACTTTAAAATTCCATTTTTTATATATCTAATGCGCTACAGTATTTCCAGCCAAACACGAAGCATATGGCGGGAACCTTCGCCAGTGGAGTTGGCCTGCCCCATCAATTTGGATGGCATGCAGAATACTTGGGAAAACTTAAGGGTGAGAAAATAACCAAAGATCAGCATGACTGACCCAAAAGATGGTTAAGGTAGCGATTTCGCTTATCTGACGGTAGCGATTATTCCCGCCTATATGACTATATGAGCGACCACCATGGCGATTGCTCAGGATACGGAGCCTCTATTTTTAGAGACTCTTTTTTTGTGGGATGAATGATTTCCAACTGCCGATGGTGCAAGGCAATTTCTCCGCTCCCGTCCTTCTTCTTTGCACCATATTTCTGATCTCCGGCAATCGGACAACTAACGGCCGAAAGCTGGGCGCGGATCTGATGATAGCGGCCAGTTTCCAGATCAATTTCCAGCAAGGTTAAATCGCCTACTTCTTTCATGATCCGATAACTTAAAACGGCGCGCTTTGCTCCCGACTCTCCTTCACGCCGAAGGTCGGCGCGTTGATTCCCATGGGATAGCCAGTGCTCCAGCTTATCGGTAGCCTTGCGGGGAGGTTGTTCAACGAGCGCATGATAAATCTTTTTGCAGTCCCGCTTCCGAATATCTTCATTCAATCGGGTTAATGCTTTGCTGGTTCGAGCGAACAACACAATACCACTGACGCCCTTGTCGATACGGTGGACGGCATTGAGAAATACAGCCCCCTGCTTATTCTTATCCACCCGCACCCACTCACGGGCCCAATCTTCCAGGTTCTTCAGCCCTGTACCACTATCCTGCGAGAGCAACCCCGCCGGCTTATTCACCGCCAGCAAATGGTTATCCGCATATAGGATCAGCGAATTTAACTCTTCAGCACTGTATTTAATCTTATCCATAAAACCTGATTTAAACACAAAGACTCTAAGGACTCTAAGAATCTACTCCTTTTTCTTTGCGTTCTTCGTGCCCTGAACGACCGTAGAGAGTGCGCGTTAAACAGTTTGATCGTTAATCCAGCGGGCCCAATTTCCATTTGGAAGGTCGTTCACATCCGGTTTACCGGTCAGTAGCATTTCGCCGCATTCAAAGCGTCCGATTTTATGGTATTGCCGCAGCAGGTTGCTTAAAACGATGGGTGAAAAACCGGGGGTATGAGAGGTTAGAATAACGAAGGAAGGGTCGTCGTTCAAAACCTGGTTCACCAAATCAAGCGTCGTCATTAGCTGGTCTTCAATCTTGTAGAGCTCCCCTTTCTTGCCGCGTCCGAAAGAAGGTGGATCCAGCAGGATTCCATCGTATTGATTTCCGCGTTTCACTTCACGCCGCAAAAATTTAATGACATCGTCCACAATCCAACGAACCGGTGCATTTTCCAGATTATTAATGGCGGCATTTTCGCGCGCCCATTCTACCATGCCCTTCGACGCATCCAAATGACAGCACTGCACACCGGACTGCGCGGCAGCCAACGTTGCGCCTCCGGAATAGGCAAATAGGTTAAGAAACTTGAGGTCGCGTCCTTTTTTATTTTTCTCTGCTGTAAGGGTTTCGCGGATCCACTTCCAGAGCGCCCGCGTTTCGGGAAAAACACCGATGTGCCCAAAGTCGGTTGCAGAAAGCTTCATCGCAACCCCGGCAATTTCAACATTCCAAGAATCCGACAGTTTATGACGCCCTTTCCAGTTTAATCCTCCAACGCGATCAAAGCTGGCCGTCGCTTTATTCCATAGCAAAGGGTTCTGTGGTTCCCATACCGCCTGGGCACATGGACGATCGAGAATGATATCGCCATAACGCTCCAGCTTTTTGCCATTACCACTATCGAGTAGTTCATATTGATCAGACATAGTTTTCTCTATTGCGTATTGCGTATTGCGTATTGCGTATTGCGTATTGCGTATTGCGTATTGCGTATTGCGTATTGCGTATTGCGTATTGCGTATGATGAAAACTCCTCTTCGGCAGTCAGGTCAAGCAATACGTAGTACGAAGTAAGTAATAATCTAAACCTTCCGCACCCGATCCTTGAATGGATTACGGGATGTTTTTTTGGGGGACTTAATACTGGCGTGGGCCACATTTACGAGAATACCGATCATTATGCCGGAAATCAGCAAACTGGAGCCTCCATAGCTGATGAACGGCAATGCCAGCCCTTTGGTGGGCACACAGCCGGTGACTACTGCAAAATTAATCAGAGCCTGAATCGTAATCATCAGGGTAATTCCAAAGGCCAGCAACCGTCCAAAATCATCGCGGGCATTCAGGGCAATCCGCAGGCCGAGTACAAAAAGAATGACATACATAAAGATGACGACTAAGGCGGCGATCAATCCAAGCTCTTCACCAATGATTGGAAAAATAAAATCAGTATGCGCTTCAGGAAGGTAATGATATTTCTGCATGCTGTTGCCAAATCCGACGCCTGTAACATCGCCCCCGGCAAACGCCCGCATTGAGTTGATCAACTGCCATGCCTTATCCTGTTCATATTTTTGCGGATCGAGAAATGCCAAAATACGGCTCATTCGTTCCGGATTCTGGAAGATAAGAATCAGCACTCCCATCAAACCGATTAAACCGGTAATCACCAAAGGCCCTACGCTCACCCCAGCCAGGAACATCATGCTCACCGCGACGGATGACACAAGCATGGTTGTGCCGAAGTCGGGCTCAACGATAATGGGGAGAGCAAAGCAGGCCAATAAACTAAAAGGAATCAGGATTCCCAGTTTCAGTTCATCGATTCGACGCTGGCATCGCGCCAACCACCAGGCAAAAAGAATAATGATGGCCAGCTTGGAGATCTCGGAGGGCTGAACGGTGAGCGGCCCTATCCGTAACCAACGCCAGCTGCCGTTAATCATGGTTCCAATGCCGGGTATACGGACCAAAATGAGCAGCAGAATGGATACCGCGGCCATAGGAATGACCAGTTTTTGATAAAGGCGGTAATCAAAACGTGCCGCGACAGCCGCCGCAACAAAAGAAAGCGCCAGCCAAATCAGCTGACGCCTTACAAAATAGCTGGCGTCGTCATACTTTGCCGAACTTGCGCTGGCGAGGATCAGGACACCGAGGGTAACAAGTATCAATACAATGGCAATAAACAGCGATATGGTTCTACGCATTGATACTTGCCGCCGGTTTTTTTACTCCGCAATCGGAATACGCAAACGCATGCCTTCTATCACCTGCGACTCATCAGAGATATTGTTGAGTCGCATGATTTCGGATTTGCTTACGCCGTACTGACGGGCAACGTCGTCGAGAGACTCACCCGGATAAAGTACTTTGTCTTCGATCATATCAACCGACATGGTCGTGGTCTCAACCTGAGGTTCTACTACCGGTGCTACAACAGCAGATGCCATTGGAGCCGGTGCCGGTGCGGCAGCGGCAGGAGCCGGCTCAACCGGAGCGGGTTCAGGTTTTTTCTTCGATGAAGAAGATGATTTTTTGCGGCGGCTGGAAGGAACCTTTCCATAGCTTGGGATATCAAGTGTATCGCCTGCCATGATTTTGTCGCCTTTCATGTTATTAACTGAACGGAGATCGTTGATGCTTACGCCTGCGGCGATAGCAATCTCAGAAAGGGTATCACCTTTCTGGATGGTGTAGGTTCCACCCTTCTTAACGGAATCGGCAGGTTTGGACGTCATTCCCTGGAACGATGAACCACCACGACCTGCCGGAACTGCCAGTTCCTGACCCACGTAGAGAACGTCAGGATTAGACAATCCATTCATTTCAACCAGAGTTGCTGTGGTGGTATCAAAATCAACCGCCAGCTGAGAAAGGATATCACCTTTCTGTACGATATAGATATCCGTTGTAGAAATTGGTGCAACCACTGGAACCGGTTCAACAGCTGAGGTGCTTTCAATCATAACGGGCTCATAAACTGCTTTACCAGCCATATCATCACCGAAGCTGCCATAAGAATCCTGCGCAACGGCTGAACTTGGTACCGTCTTTCCTTTGTGCTCGTGTTTCCATGGGCCTTTATGACGGGCACCTGCGCCGCGTCCACTACCTGTTGATTCTGTTGTTACACAACCCTGAGTTAGGGAAAATGCAAACAATACGGCAACATGTACTCCAAGTACTGCTGATCCGATCTTCATAATTAAACTCCTTATTCCACGTGTGCCTTATCGGCCGACAATTCAAGTTTCAAGAAACATCATTTCCCAGTTTGTTCCAATTTTCGAAACAGCGTTTCAAAACACGTTCCACGTTCTTCGAAACTACGAAACTGATCAAAGCTTGCACAACCTGGCGATAAAAGGATGAAACCCCCTGCTCTGGCTACGTTTCTAGCAGTATTGAAAGCCTTCTCCAATGTACCGCATTCCACGCACGGACAAACCCCGTTCCAAGCCATTTTCATGGCCTGAGATGCTTGCCCGATAACGTATATGCTCGTTACCCTTTCGGCTAGTATTTCTTTAACAAAAGTGTAGTCCGACTCCTTCGGTAGCCCTCCGGCGATCAAGTGAATGTTTTCACCCGTTGCCGCCAATGCTGCGGCCATGGCAGCCAAATTAGTAGCCTTGGAATCATTTATATAGCCCACTCCATCGAATTCACCAATCCTTTGAAGCCTGTGGGGCAAGGGTTTAAACTTATTTACCGCGTCTTCGACAACTGAATACGAAATTCCGCTCGCTTGGGCTATTGCCCCGGCGGCTGCCCCCGTGCAACCTCCGATAATCGGCGAATCAAACAAGGTTTTCGAAAGGTCCATCACAGATTCCGCCCCGCAAAAAACCTTCCCTTTCGAAAATCGGTAGTCAGCCCCCGCTGAAGCCCCAAATGTCAGCCAATTTCGGCTATTTCCAATGTCATTTTTAACTATTTCCAACAAATCATGAGGAACGATGCAAACATCGGCAGGTAATGACTCCTTGAATATTCGAGCCTTGGTGCGGCGATAACATTCCATACTTTCATGGCGATCCAAATGATTCGGTAGCACATTGAGAATCACGGCTACGTCGGCGCGAAATTGATGACCCGTTTCCAGCTGGAAGGAGCTGACTTCAAGCACCAACCAATCGATATCGGGATTTCTGAGCACTACTTCGCAGGCGGGAATGCCGTAATTTCCGCCAATGGCCGCCGTTTTTCTGGCGAGTAATAAGCTTTCATGAATCAGCTTAACCGCGGTGCTTTTTCCATTGGATCCGGTTATTGCGACGGTTTTTCCTGAATGACGCGACCACCCCAGCTCCAGCTCTGATAAGAGCGGAATGTTGGCTTGGCGCACGGCAACAACCCAGGAATGGGTAAGCCCGAAACCGGGGCTGACAATACAAACGTCAAAGCTTTGGGCCGATAGCATCCGAACTACTTCTTCGTCGCTCGCAGTTTCCTGAGAAACGACCTCCGTCCTGCATCCCTCCGCCTGCAGCATTTGTTCAGCGGCCCGGCCACTTCGGCCATACCCGAGAATTAATGCTGAGCGGTATTTTTCCATTAATTCTTTCCGTACCGTGGACTCTCTTCTTTGAGTAAATGCACGCAGTAGGAGTTTAGGCTTTCGCCTTGGTGAAGTGCATAGACGGCCAGTGCCTTATGAAGCTCCTTGCCTACCCGAACGACGAATTTTCCGGAATATTCTTTTCCCGATGTGGCTGCGGGCAGAGACTCTCCGTCTTTTTCATAAACTTCGATCCATTCCTCAACCGCTTGGCAAAGCTCTTTGTACACTTTGGCCCCATCGTCTCCATGAACTCCGCCGCGCATCAGCCCTGAACAGGAACCAACGTAACATTGGTCTTCTTCCGACCACTCCACAATCTTGAGGTATTGATCACTTGCTTTCATTTTAGCACCCATCTTTCTTCTCTTCCTGAATTTCATCTAAGCCTTCAGCACTCATAGAGTGCATCCTGGCAGAAAGACCAATTTTTATTACTGCTGTATAGGTACCGTGGCTACTAGAGAAATCACACCCGTAAAGCCCCGACCGAGAGCGGTGATTAAAGTAGCCTTGACGAGGATAGACTAACTATTTTTGCCTCTTCCGCAGAATCGGTGGGTAGTATGCTGCCCTTTTATGCCCCTAACCCCTGAAAACAGGAGATTTTCCTTTAAAATAGACCCTTTCT
>JADGFE010000144.1 GCA_016744085.1 Kiritimatiellales bacterium
GTATCGAGACGAAGAATACCTGCACCTCAAAATCTACGATCTGCCCAATATCTCAACGAGAAGAGAGCTCTAAAAACGCACTTCCGTGAAGAACCAAAATTTTGAGCTCTCACGACGTTAAATTTTACGCCGATAAAAATTTAGCTTCACATGACGTCAAAAACATCAAAACACGAAATTTATATTCTTTCGCGGGTTTCAATACCCAAAAGATTTAAACCTTGTTTCAGTGTGGCCGCCGCAGATCTGCACAAGCGAATCCTACTTTCGCGTACACCTTTTTCTGCTTTGAGGAAGGGTACGTTCTGATAAAAGCTGCTGTAAATCTGTGCAAGATCATATAGATAATCCGCCAAAATATTTGGGCGATAGTTATCAGCAGCAATCTGTATGGCTGCCGGGAAACGAGATAATTTAATGGCTAGCCGTCGCTCAATCTGGTGTTCAATATTTATTGAATATTTAGTCAGATCGATATCGGGATACAGCGCTTGATGCTTATCAGAAACCGATGAAATTCTTGCGTATGCATATTGAAGATATGGCCCGGAGTTGCCTTCCATATTTAGCGCTTTCTCCCACGTGAACGTTACAAGGCTTTGAGGATTCTGGCTTAGATCCGTATACTTAATAGCACCTATACCAATTGCTTTAGCCAGATCTTTTTGCTGATCTTCAGGCATATCCGGGCTGCTGGATTTTACCATTTCTAAAGCGCGGTCTTCTGCTTCGTCAAGCAAGGATGCGAGCTTGATTACGTTGCCTTCTCGTGTAGAAAAAGTAGCTTCAGGTAAACGCATTAAACCAAACCAGACATGAACTAAATTGGCATCGAATCCCAACTTGTCGGCGATCGTGAAAAACTGGTTGAAATGGAGTTGCTGACGCTCATCCGTAACATAGACAATTCGTTCAGGATTGAACTCTTCAATACGAGCTTCGACCGTGGCTAGGTCGGTAGTAGCATAGTTGTATCCCCCATCACTCTTGCGAACGATACAGATCGGCATCCCGTCTTCTTCTAGATCAACAATCAAAGCGCCGTCGCTTTCTTTGGCAAGGCCTTTATCTTCTAGCGATTTGATCATTATCGGTAAGCGGTCATTATAAAAACTTTCGCCTCGATAGAGATCGAATTTTACATCTAGACGATCATAAATGGTATTGAACTCTTTAATGGAAAGTTCAATGAATGTTTCCCAAAGCGCGCGATTTTCGGCATCACCCTGCTGAAGTTTAACCAATTCGGCTTTTGCTTTATCACGCCACGTATCATCTTCTTTTGATTTGTTGTAACTGGCGACATAAACGCGTTCGAGTTCCTCCACTGGTGATGCCTTAAGAGCATCCTCATCAAGAAAACTACGGTATCCCACCATCATTAGTCCAAACTGAGTTCCCCAATCACCAAGATGATTGTCGGCAATAACATTGTAACCCAAAAAGCGGTATAAGCGATCGATGGCGTTGCCAATTACGGTGGAGCGGATATGGCCAATATGCATTGGCTTGGCAACATTTGGACTGGAGTAATCAATAACGACCGTCTTCCCCTGCCCTGACTGCTCCACTCCCAGAAAAGCATCCTTCTCTAAGGCTTCAATGTGTTCGGATAGCGCAGCGTTGGAGAGTGTAAAATTAATGAAACCCGGGCCGGCTATATCAATTTTTTCTACAAAATCCGGAAGCTCTGCTTTGTCCACAAACTCCTGAGCAATCTGCCTCGGAGCTTTTTTCAGTGTGCGAGCAAGTTCCATTGCAGCATTACATTGGTAATCGCCAAACTTGTCATTATTGGTTGGAGCAACTCCCAGATGCACTTCGGAATTTTCAAATCCAAAGACCAATTTCATGGTCGCAGTCGTCCAGACTGAAAGGCGTTCTTCAAATGTGGCTAAAGCAGGCATATTCATTTCTCCGTAAAAAGAGGTGGACGTTATTTCCAACCCTTAAATAAATCAATCCCCGATTTTCAACGGATGAAAATCGGGGATACTTGGGCACTATATAATAATCTAGGACAGATTACTCTTCGGTTGCCTTTTCTTCTTTTACTGCAGGAGCACTTTTGAAGGTAAGCCCCTCTTTGTTAGCTCTGACCGTTACAACTGAATCATTAGTGATCTGGCAGCGAAGAATTTCTTCGGCCAGCGGATCTTCAAGATAACGTTCTACCGTGCGGCGGAGCTGACGTGCGCCGTAGGCTTTATCGAAACCTTTTTCCAAAAGAAACTCGCGCGCAGGCTTTGTGATCTTTAATTCAATATTTCGGCCGAGCACACGATTTTGAATATTAGCCAGCTCAAGATTGATGATCGTTTCAAGATCCACGCGGGTAAGTTCACGGAAGACAATCATGTCATCCAGACGATTAAGCAACTCAGGCTTAAACGTTTTCTTAGCGATACCCATCATCAGCTCTTTCAGCTTCTGATAGTCGACCTCTTCATTTGCCGGAGCAAAACCAAGTGCGCCTGCTTTCTTAACTTCCTGAGCACCGAGATTTGAAGTCATTATAACAACCGTATTTCTAAAATCGACGCTACGGCCAAGGCTATCCGTTAAACGGCCTTCTTCCATAATCTGAAGCAACATATGCATCACATCTGGGTGTGCTTTTTCAACTTCGTCGAACAGAACAACCGAATAAGGACGACGACGAACGCGCTCCGTTAGCTGACCGCCTTCTTCATGCCCGACGTAACCGGGAGGAGATCCTACCAAACGGGATGCATTATGTTTTTCCATGTATTCGGACATATCGATCTGAATAAAAGACTCAGGATCATCGAACATAAATTCAGCAAGCGTTTTAGCTAACAGGGTTTTACCAACACCGGTTGGTCCGAGGAAAATAAACGAACCGATCGGGCGCTTCGGATCTTTAAGATCCGCACGAGAGCGTCGAAGTGCTCGGGACACAGCCCCTACCGCTTCCTTCTGGCCAACCACCTGTTCGCCTACGACTTCTTCAATTCGAAGCAGCCGTTCCATTTCTTTTTCACCCATTTTCATGACCGGAATGCCTGTCCACTTGGAGACAATAATCATGATGTCTTCATCGGTGACGATCGATTTGTTTTCATCACGTTGTTTTCGCCATTCATCCAGAAGCTTATCTAGTTTTTCTTTCGACTGACGTTCTTGATCGCGGAAGTTCGCAGCATCCTCAAATTTTTGTTCATGGATGGCGTCATTCTTTTTCTTTTCAAAGGAATGAATATCCTCTTCGAGCTGCTTGAGTTCCGGCGGGCGGCTCATGCTTCCGATCCGTGCGCGGGCTCCCGCTTCGTCAATCAGGTCGATGGCTTTGTCTGGAAGAAAACGATCGGGCAAATATCTTGAGGAACATTCAACAGAAGCCACCAACGCATCGTCCGTAAATTCAGCATGATGATGCTCTTCGTATTTTCCCCGCAGCCCTTTCATGATTTCAATGGCATCTTCGACCGTCGGTTCCTTGACGTTAACCGTTTGAAAACGACGCTCGAGAGCGGCATCTTTTTCGATATACTTCCGATATTCTTTCAGCGTGGTTGCTCCAATACACTGAAGCTCGCCACGGGATAAGGCCGGCTTAATAATGTTGGCAGCATCCATTGTTCCTTCTGCAGATCCGGCTCCTACAATCGTGTGTAATTCATCTAAAAAAAGGATGATATTTTTTTCTTTTCTGATTTCATCCATCACCGCTTTGATGCGTTCTTCAAATTGTCCGCGGTATTTAGTGCCGGCAACCATTAGAGCGAGGTCGAGGGTGATAACTTTTTTATCAATCAATAGATCCGGTACGCTGCCGTCGTTGACAATCTGAGCCAGTCCTTCAGCAATAGCTGTTTTCCCAACACCGGCTTCTCCAAGTAAGACAGGATTATTTTTTGTGCGACGACACAGGATCTGGATGACTCTTTCAATTTCATCTTTTCTTCCGATAACCGGATCCAGCTCACCATCCTTAGCAAGTTTTGTCAGGTCTCGCCCAAATGTATTCAGCGCTGGGGTTTTAGATTTTCCTTTACCGCGTTGCTGACCAGCAGCCATGGAGGGTTCATCGCGCTCTTCACCGTCTTCGAACTCAGCTTCGGTAGAGGGGTTATAATCCGGATCCAACGTTTTCATAATTTCATAACGCGTTTCATCAAGATCAACACCCAGATTTTCAAGCACGCGGGCTGCAATACCTTCGCCCTCGCGCAGTAGTCCAAGAAGGACGTGTTCTGTGCCTACATAGCTGTGACCCAAACCACGAGCTTCACTGGCTGAAAGTGCCAGAACCTTTTTGGCACGTGGTGTAAACGGTATATTACCGATCGTTTTTGTTTCGGGCCCGGTTCCAACGGCTTTTTCTACTTCAAGCCGTACGGAGGCTAAATCGATCCCGAGAGCCTGGAGCGCATTTACAGCGACTCCATGTCCCAGCGCAATCAAGCCCAACAGGATATGCTCTGTGCCAACATAACCGTGATTAAAACGGTCTGCCTCTTTGCGCGCGAGTTGTAATACCTGTTGCGCTCTAGGTGTAAAATTGTCCATAAATCTGCCTTTAGGTTAAACTGCCGTTTTGGGTAGCATTTTTCATGTAATTACGCAACATTTCGGCCCGAACAACATCTCGGTCATCTGGTTCCAGCACCTTATCTTCCAATTTTTGCAGATGGGCTGGCTGGATCGAAATAAAGAGCATATCCAGCTCTCTACGTGAAAATTTACTGACTAAGCCCAGATCAAGTCCCATCCGAAGTGTTGAAAGAAGGTTTAGTGACTCTCCGCTGGAGATCAGCCGGGCATGCGATAGCGTTCCGAATGCCCTTGAAACATGATCCTCCACCATAAGCGATTTTTCATTCATTAAGCGGGTGCGCGCATTATTTTCGTGCTCAATCAGCTCAAGTACGATTTGCTCCAAATGAGCAATGATCTCGTCTTCACTTCGTCCTAGTGTGATTTGATTCGAAACCTGAAACATATTCCCGGCTGCTTCAGTCCCCTCGCCCCACATACCTCGAACCGCAAGGCCGATTTTAGAAATCCCGTTGATTACCGGATCCATTTCTTCCATTAATACCAATGCTGGAAGATGGAGCATAACCGATGCGCGCATGCCCGTGCCCACATTTGATGGACATGAAGTCAGATAGCCCAGTTTTGAGGAAAAGGCATACGTCAGACTCGCTTCAAGTTTATCATCTATATCGTTTGCTGCTTTCCAAGCATCTTGCAGGTTTAATCCGGGTTGAAGTGACTGAATTCGAATATGATCTTCTTCATTAACCATGATGGATAGACATTCATCAGCCGTAACAAATACTCCGCAACTATCGTCCTGTTGCGCCATTTCCTGACTGATCAGGTGCCGCTCAAACAAAATCTCTTTATCGAGATCCGGCGTGTTGTTCATTCCCCAGCTAATAAAGTCAGACTCCAGTGTGTTGAAAAGGTCCGATGTCTGTTTCCAAACCGAGAGGTTCTCTTCTTCGCTGGCCCATCCGGGAAAGCTGTATTTATCAATATTGCGCGCCAGACGGATTCGGCTGCTAATGACCGGACCTTCGTCGATGCCGGCTTCCAGCCAGCTGCCATGGCGTTTGATCATATCATCAAGCGTCATGGGATTCTCCCTTGTCTTGATGTTGAACGTTTTCTTTCAATTCGCGGATTTTATCCCGTAGACCCGCCGCAACTTCGTATTCTTCTTTGGCAATTGCGGTTTCAATATCTTTTTGCAAAGCAGCTATATTGGCTGCAATACGGGCTTCTACACCTTGGCGGGCCGGAATTTTGCCAACATGCTGCCGGCTGTGATGCATGGCCTGGGTTAATGCACTTAACTCCCCCATAAACGCATTGTAACATTCCGGACAGCCCAATCGCGCCCGTTTTTTAAATTCCGCCCGAGTCATTTGGCAACGACTGCAACTCAAGTCAAATTCGCTCAAGTCCGCTTTTTCTTCCGATTTTCCCGGTTGTCCCAACCCAAGTAAAACATCAGTAATGGAGATCGGAGAATTAAGATCGATTCCATTTTTCTGGGCACATGTCTGACAAAGGTTAAGTTTCTTTATCTCGGCATCAATCACCTGAGTCAGATGAATGGTTGCTTCAGTTTCGTGACAGCATTCACATTTCATTAGAAAGCTTCCTGTTTTCGTATCAGACAGCAGGAATCAATATTCGTTAGCTTAATACTGCTCAAAATTTTGCGGTCCGACTGTAAATATGAAAAAGCAATGGGCCTAGGCAATTGGAGTGCCCTCTGATCGGGCACACTTACTGTAGAGGTCGCTCAATTCACCTGTAATGGCTCCAGGATTTCCATCACCGATTTCACGCTTATCGACATCGACTACCGAAATTATTTCCGCAGCGGTACCTGTAAGGAAAACTTCATCAGCAACATAGAGATCATAACGCTGCATCGGGGCTTCGCGAACTTCATACCCAGCCTGCTCGGCCAATTCCATTACCTTGTTGCGGGTCAACCCCTCAAGCGCCCCACAACTGCTAGGTGGCGTTGTGATTACCCCGTTCTTGATAACAAATACATTGTCGCCGGAAGCTTCAGCCACTTCGCCTTTATGGTTTAGCATCAGGCATTCCATGCATCCCGCATTGATCGCTTCGATTTTTGCCATAACATTGTTGAGGTAATTAAGGCTCTTGATCCGCGGATTAATGGCTTCCGGATGATTACGCACCGTTCCAACGGTTACAATTTTGAGACCATTATCGTATAACTCCTGAGGATAAAGCTGAATCTTGGCGGCAATGATGATTACCTGAGCTTTATCGCAAAGGTAAGGGTTGAGCCCCAAGGTTCCTTTGCCTCGTGTTATAACCAAACGGATATAACCATCAGCAATTTCGTTCGCCATACAGGTATCTACAACTGCCT
>JADGFE010000145.1 GCA_016744085.1 Kiritimatiellales bacterium
CTACAAGCTGGCCGATAGTTACGAACTCGCCCGCACCGCATTCCTGCTTTGGGCGGAAAAAGCCGAAACCTCCGGTATTCATTGCCTCAAACAGATGGCCAAAACCATCCGTCGGCGACTCGATGGACTGCTGGCCTACTGGAAACACGCGAAACTCACTATCGACAAGAAAGAGTCTCTAAAAAACGCACATCCGAGAAGAGCCGCAAAACTGCGCTTTTTATAGAAAAATGGTGGGCTCGGAGGGAGTTGATGCTTCGCACCTTACAGGCTGTTCTCCGAACAGTCTCCCTGCGCTGCGCTCCGGGTGAACTTCGTTCTGCGTCCCGCTTTTTATAGAAAAATGGTGGGCTCGGAGGGACTTGAACCCCCGACCAAGAGATTATGAGTCTCCTGCTCTGACCGACTGAGCTACGAGCCCATTATGTAAAAGCGGACGGTATGAATACAGGAATCGAACAAAGCATGGCAAGGCGTGTTTCAATTTTATTGCCATGGATCTATAGACATAAAAAAAGCGACTCCCAAAGGAAATCGCTTCTACGCAGAGAAACAACTTCGTTAGAAGCTGCCATCTCCAGGATTCGTTGCAGCAGGAATAGCTTTCTTGAAGGCATCTTGTTTGCCATCGCCTTTTCCCAGTACATTGCCGTCTTTGTCAAACTTGGTCAACGGACCCAGTTCTCGGATGAAGGCAATGCCTTTATCCTTAATGGAGCGACCACTACGGGTTTCAACAATGTTTCCTTCATGATCAGTAACTACAACCAAATAGGTTTCATAGGTTCCGCCAACGTTGATATTACCGCTGGTTCTTCCAATCGGATACATCGGGCTGGTGTACTCAAAAGAATTATCTTTTTCTTTATCAAAAACGTCGGTTCCTTTTTTAACATCAATAATAATGTAGTTTCCGGTCTGAATTTCTTTACCGATCACATAAAGCTCTGCACTAACCGGATCGGTCCAAGGCTGACCGCTGGATTTACGAATTTTTACTTTAATCTGAACATTTTCAACTTTTACTTCCCCGTCATACCCCGCTCCGACATTCCTTTTACTACGCTTAGTGGAAACATCCACATCCACCCGTAGCGGGAATTTAGTATTAGCACTTGAAGCCAATACAGAACCGAGAATCGCAACACAAATCATACCTTTCAACGATGTCTTCATGACATACCTCCATTAACAGTTTAAAGGCTTATAAAACATTCCCGATTCACAATCAACTGAAATGCCTTACGAACCCGTTTCATCCCTTACTTTCTTTATCATTCTCCTCTTGCGGTGGAAGCCAGACTTTTACCTTCAAATTCTGAACACCCCACATGCGGGCAAACCAATGGTTAGGGCGATACACATCTATATGCTGTCCTTTAATCGCCCCACCCGTATCTTCCACCCGTCCATAGCCATAACCCGGAATATGCATGACCGTTCCATACGGATAAATGGTCGTATCGGCAGCGATACTGCCGGGGCGTGTCAGAGAACCAGATGACGTTATTCCGATGTGCTTAAGCCGATAATCCAAAAATCCGCGTTTTTGATACGGTACAAATAGAAACCATTTATAGCTGCAGCAACGTCTGCAATGGCAATACGCCGTTGCTTTCATCTCAACAACCATAGGCTTCAAGCCATCAGGCGGTCGGATATATTTTGGGAAATAGAACCGCGCTTCATGGGACAACCAAAAGACTACAAGCACGGCGATAATCATCTTCCAGATTCGCGCTTTCTTTTTTTTATGCTTCCGAGCCATGTTGATCAGTCCGGAATCAGCCCGGCATTATCAGTCGTGCTTCTTTATCTAACGGGCGTTGAGCTGCTTACGGAGGGATTTCAGATCCCGTTCCGCCAACCGGACTTCAACTTTGGCATCCTCGACCGAGCCGATATCCCGGTCCGATGCCATGAGCTTTTTATAGTGAGGGGTCATTTCATCTGCCTCAACCGTCTCCTTTGCGATCAAAGCGGACAGCCAGATGGATGCATGTCGGCATTTAGGATTGGGGTCTTCAGCGGTTTGGGCCGCATATTTTTTTGCGGTTGGATAGTCGCGCGATACCAGCGCCATCAATCCCTTATAATTAGTTTCGCCATATTCCTTCTTTAGCTCCCGGTCCTTTCCAGAGCCGTGAACCGCACCCAGCGTTCCGCCCGTTGCGCCGCCAACAACCGCACCCTGCGCCGCGCGCTCGATAGGATTTCCGGTGAAAATTCCCCAGAAAAAGCCTGAAACGGCTCCCCCAAGCGCTCCGTAGGCCGCGCCTTTTTTGGCCTCTTCTCCTGCTGCCGACTTGGATTTACATCCTGATATCAATAGCGTGGCCGTGAGCAGGACGATTCCTATTATATAGACTGTAGTTTTTTTCATTGATCCCCTTTCTTTGAATGAGTTCATCATAGATTTCCGATGATCAAAGTAAAGCGCATCCGCTTATTAGTCCCAAATGCGACCTCCGGTATTAAAAAGCAAGGCGAACCGCTTGATGCAATGGGAGCGAATTGCTAGATTTTGTGGTTTCTGGGTATACGTTTATCCATATCTTGTGGTTTTAGAGGGTTTTAGGCAAATGGCGGCGAATAAGAAGCACGAATACACTGAAGACAAAATCAAAACGCTTTCATCGCTTGAGCATATCCGTCTTCGTACAGGCATGTATATCGGCCGAACGGGCAACGGAGCGCACTACGACGACGGCATCTATATTCTCGTCAAAGAAGTAATCGATAATGGCATCGATGAATTTATCATGGGCCACGGAAATCGGATCGATGTATCAATCGAAGACGATATGGTAACCATCCGTGACTTTGGCCGAGGAATTCCGCTGGGCAAGGTTGTTCCCTGTGTATCGGAAATGAATACCGGCGCTAAATACAACGACGATGTTTTCCAGTTCAGCGTGGGACTGAATGGAGTCGGCACCAAAGCGGTCAATGCCCTCTCAACCTATTTTCTGGTACGTAGTCACCGCGACGGTGAATATGTGGAAGCCGAATTTGAGCTCGGCAAACTGATTCGCGAAGAAAAAGGGAAAACCAAAGAAGAAAACGGCACCTATGTGGCCTTCTCGCCGGACCCCGATATTTTCAAGAAGTTTAAATTTAACCCGGATCACCTCGCTCGCCGGTTAAGGTTTTATGCCTATTTAAACGCCAGCCTTAAAATCTGGTTTAACGGCGAACTTTATCATTGCAAGGGAGGTCTGCTTGACCTGATTCGCGACGAGAGCCAATTCGAAAAAATCTATCCGCCGCTGAGTTACTCCGATAAAACACTAGAAATTGCTCTCACCCACACCAACCGCTTTTCAGAAGAATACTATTCCTTTGTCAACGGGCAATTTACCTCCGACGGCGGCACCCACCTTTCCGCCTTTCGGGAAGGATTACTGCGCGGCATCAACGATTATGCCAACAAGAAATTTTCAGGTGACGATGTGCGCGAAGGTGTGCTTGGCGCCGTGGCCATCCGCCTGAAAGAACCCATCTTCGAGAGCCAGACCAAAAATAAACTCGGCAACTCCGAAATCCGATCCGATCTCGTGGCCAAAGTTTCTCAGATTGTGGCCGATATGCTGCATCGCGATCCGGAGTCAGCTAAGAAGCTTATTTCAAAAATCGAAGAAACGCAGAAACTGCGGAAAGAACTAAATTCAGTTAAGAAACTGGCCCGGGAACGATCAAAGTCGGTCTCTATCCGCATTCCACAGTTAAAAGACTGTAAAAACCATTTTAACCGCGACAAACAGAAACATCTTGAAACCCAGATTTTCATTACCGAGGGTCAGTCAGCTGCCGGTTCGATTGTGAGTTGCCGCAATGCAAACAACCAGGCCATCTACACCCTGAAGGGAAAACCACTGAACGTCTGCGACCTTAAGCGCGATACGCTCTACAAAAATGTGGAAATCTACAACCTAATGCGTGGACTCAATATTGAAGAGAACATCAATGACCTGCGCTACAACAACGTTATCCTTGCCACCGACGCCGATGTCGACGGCTTACACATCCGCAATCTGATGATTACTTTTTTCCTGCGCTTCTTTGAACCGCTGGTTCGCGAAGGGCATCTGAAGATTCTGGAAACGCCGTTGTTTCGTGTGCGGAATAAAAAAGAAACGATCTACTGCTACACCGAAGACGAACGCGTGAAAGCCGTCAAAAAACTTGGCCGCAGTGCGGAGATTACCCGATTCAAAGGACTCGGAGAAATCTCACCGAAAGAGTTCAAAGCTTTTATCAGCGATGCCGGCATGCGCCTCTCTCAGGTGGATGTAAATGGCGACCACTCTATTTCAGAAATTCTCTCTTTCTACATGGGAAAGAATACGCCGGACCGCCGTAACTTCATTATGGATAACCTCGTCGTTGACGCAGAAATGCTTTAGGAAATCAGAAACATGGTAAGTAAGAAAAAAGACGAAGACTTGGAACTGTTTGAAGAAGTTGCGAAAGAAGAAACCCCCGAGGCTCCAGAGGTTCCGGATCCGGTTGAAGTGGTTGAAGAGAAGAAGGGATTCGACCCCTTGCACAGTGAGCATGGTCCCCTGAATCAAATGATTCGCTCCAACTTTCTGGAGTATGCCACTTATGTGATCTGCGACCGCGCCATCCCAGCTCTTGAAGACGGGCTGAAACCGGTGCAACGCCGCATCATGCATGCGCTCAAAGAAAAGGACGATGGTCGCTTTATTAAGGTGGCCAATATTGTCGGCCACACCATGCAGTATCATCCGCATGGCGATGCTTCGATTGCCGATGCCTTGGTGACCCTGACCAACAAGCGCTACCTGATCGAAGGTCAGGGAAACTACGGCAATCTTTTCACCGGCGACCGTGCTGCCGCGTCCCGTTATATTGAATGTCGGCTTACTGAGCTTGCCAGGAAAGAGCTGTTCAATAAAGAGCTGACCGAATGGATTGCGAGTTATGACGGACGTAACCAGGAGCCGGTCAGCCTCCCTTGTAAACTACCGCTGATGCTGATGCTCGGTGCCGACGGCATTGCTGTTGGTCTTTCCACCAGTATCATGCCGCATAACTTTATTGAGTTGCTCGAAGCTCAAATTGAGATCCTTCGCGAAAAGAAACGTACGCCAGTTGAACTCAACCTGCTGCCCGATTTCCAAACCGGTGGCCTGATGGATGTGTCGGAATACAACAAGGGCAACGGCAAAGTTAAGCTGCGCGCAAAAATTGAGGCTCGTAAAAATAATCGTCTCGTCATCACCGAAGTGCCGCACGGCACCAATACCGAATCGCTCACCTCTTCCATTGAAGATGCCGTAAAGAAGAAAAAGTTGGCCGTGCGCACCATCGATGATTTCACGGCTGAAAAGGTGGAGATTGAGCTAACGCTTTCGCCGGGTGCTTCACAGGAAAAAGTAACACAGGCCTTATACGCCTTCACTAAATGCGAATCGTCGGTATCCAGCCGTCTGATCTGCCTGCGTGATAATCGTCCTGTTGAAATGACGATCGACGAAGTACTGCGGGAAAACACGAAGCAACTGCTCAAAATTCTTGAAGGCGAACTTGAGCTACGGAAAGCCAAGTTGCTGGATGATTTTCATAATAAAACGCTGGTTCAAATTTTTGTTGAAAACCGTATCTATAAAAAAATCGAACACTGTAAAACCTACGAAGCAGTTTATGCGGCTATCTATAAAGGGCTCGACCCGTTTAAGGATAAACTGCGCCGTACAATCGTCGACGAAGATATCGAAATGCTATTGGCCGTTCGTATCAAACGCATCTCGCTTTTCGATATTGAAAAAAACCGCAAGGATATTGAAGACATTCTGGCAGAACTGGCCGAAGTGGAGAAAAATCTTAAAGCCCTTACTGGCTATGCGATTCGCTATATCAAACGGCTCATTAAAGATTACAAAGATCAGTATCCGCGTTGCACTGAATCGGCCAGCTTCAAGGAAGTTGAAGTACGCGAGTTGACCGCGACTGAACTGCAGATCAAGCGCGATGAAAACGGATATATCGGCACGAACGTTAAGGGAGAAACCATTCTCGAATGCTCGTCTTTAGACAAGTTGCTTGTGATCTGGACCGATGGCAAATACAAGGTCATGCCTCCGCCGGAAAAACTATTTGTTGATGATAGCCTGAAACGCTGCGAAATTTTCGATCGGGAAAAATCATTTACCGCGGTCTATACCGACGCCCGCATTACCTATATGAAACGTTTCAAAATAGGTGGTGCCATTATGGGCCGGGATTACTTCCTGACGCTGGGCGAGAAATCAAAGCTCCAGCTCTTGGTCGATGGCACCCCTGAAGGCGTCTATGTCAAGTATCGCCCAGCCAAGGGGCAGCGTATTCATCAGCAACGATTCAACCCGACTGACATTGCGGTGAAAAGTGTGAAGTCGCGCGGCAATCGAATGACAACCAAGAGTATAAAATATATCGGTGACGAGCCCGGCCGCTGGTGGGATCATAACGATGAAGGTGCGATGCCCGAAGGCGTGATGCTTTAGGCCTTTGGAGGAAAGACAAATTGCTTCTAGAGGGCGCAATTATGTGTCGTCCTTCGACGGCAGAGAAAGGTCGGGACAGAGCCCGAACCCTCCATCAAAAAGAAACAAGTGCAGTATACTGCACTGAGAACAGAAACCGCAGTTGTCATTTTTTCATGCCGAGAAGTCATTATGAACAATATGGAACTACAACTTCCATATTGTTCATTTTCTCAAGGAGTTCATCGCTGGAGGGGTATGCGTCTCTTCCTCGACCCCGTAGGCAGACGCGCTGAAGCCTGATAACGTTCGGGGCATGGATACGAATGAAAATAATACGACGGGGCGGGCTTCGTACAGCGAGGAAGAACGTCGGGAGTTGGTGCAGGAGTTTCA
>JADGFE010000146.1 GCA_016744085.1 Kiritimatiellales bacterium
CAGACTGGAAGGCGCAAGTGGCTGCCGGCCAGGTTCTGCCATCCAAAGGTGCTGTATTCCTCAGTGCTAAGGACCGAGATAAGGAATGGATCGTTGCCGTCGGAAAACAATTTGTTGAGGCTGGCTTCAGTCTGGTTGCCACCGAAGGCACAGCACAGGCGCTGCATAATGCTGGACTCGAAGTAACGCTAACGCACAAACTTTCAGAGGACGGTACCAATGTGATTGATCTGATGAAAGATAATGGCGTTCAGCTACTGGTCAATACTCCAAGTGGCCCAGTTGCCCGTGTTGACGAGATTAAGATTCGCTCGGAAGCCATTTTACGAGGCCTGCCGATCGTTACCACCCAGTCCGGCGCGGAAGCTTCCGTACGAGCCATTAAGTATATCAGCGAAAACGACTGGGATGTTAAGCCTATTCAGGAATACCATGCATAAGTGCTCAATTGTATAGCTAGCAAAGAAGGCGTCCGAAAATTCGGGCGCCTTTTTTATTGCTCAAGCAAAGATAGTATAGCCTCAAAGACCTGACTGGGCAGGATGGATTCAAGCGCATTGCGTGCTTCATCGGAATTTCGAGCAATATCGCGAAATTTGACGTTGCTGTTTTGGATCACTTTATATCGTTCAGCCAATGGACCCGTTTTCTCAGGATCCGTAATTCCATAGATCCCCACGATTGGAGATCCGACAGCGGCAGCCAGGTGCATTCCCCCGCTATCATTTGCAACGGCCGCTCTGCTTTTCGCTAGTAACGCCGCCCATTCCTTCAATGAGGTTTTACCAGCTACGCTACAACAGCGGTCACCTGCTTTTTCTGCTAACGCTTCACAGGCGGGTGCATCGCCCGGTCCGCCTGCAAAAACAATGGATTCGTCCCGACCTTTTAGAAGTTTATGGGTTAATTCCTCGAAATACGTAATCGGCCACATTTTTGATGCACCTCGCGCTGCGCCGGGCATCAGGGTTATAAACGGAGCAGAAAAAGGCAACTTTGTTTCAATAGAATGATAGGCTGATTCGGGAATATCTAATTGCGGGAATTCCCGCGGAAGCGCGCCAGAATCAGGCGTTAAAATCGGGAAGTATTCATTCGACTGATGGCCTCCAGAAAGTTGAACCACATCCGTAAGCATTCTTTGCCGCCACATTCCCCTTAGGCCCGAGCGAACAGGAATGCGCGCCATGAAAGGCAGATAAGCGGATCGAAATGAGTTAGGAAGAATCAGCGCCCGATCAAAATTATCCGACTTTAGTTTTGGAATCATGAGTCCCGGTTTTTCCAGGCCAATAATTTCATCAGGCACCGGATGCATCTCCCACAACGGTTTCATATAGGGCTTAACCAGTAGTGTAATATGAGCATCCGGATTTTCAGTACGATATGCCTGCACAGCCGGCATGCTCATGATGGCATCACCAATCCAGTTTAACCCAACAATCAATATTCGTTCAGGCATCAATCTGTCCGGGGTGTTTTGAAACAAATGCGGGAAATCCAATCCATGAACTCTTCTTCACCACTGAGCATCTCAATCTCTACCCGCATATAAATAACCGGTATATCGCGACGGTCTACGAACGGAAAGCGAACGGCATCCTTTTCCGTCGTAAGAATGGCTTCGGCTCCCCGTTTCATGCTCCGGTTTATTGTATTAATGATTTCCTGCTGCGTAAATCGATGATGGTCAGCAAAGCGGCGGGTGTAGACAAGTTCTGCCCCGAAAGCTTCCAATGCTTTCTCAAAACTTTCCGGCACCGCGATTGCTGAAACGGCCGCAATTTTAATCCCCTTTAGTTTTTCAAGCGGATAAGTTTCATCGCCGAATACCTCTTTAAGATATTTAGCGGCATGGCGACATTCAGAGATTTCCGCCACCGGATTCATCTTACGGAGCTGTTCTTTTAATTCCGGTTCGCCTTCATCACCGCATTTCGTAATGAAGATAAATCCGGCCCGTTTAATGTTTCGCTTGGGTTCTCGCAAAAGTCCTCGGGGCAGCAAATGGCCTCCTCCGAATGGGTTGGTACGATCAACCAGTGCAATATCGAGACGGTGACCCAGCTTTAGATACTGAAACCCATCGTCAAGAATCAGCGTATCGCACCCCAATTCCTTAATGGCATATTTCCCCGCTTTTACTCGGTCTTTATCAACCACCACGGCAACATTAGGAAGGTTTGAAGCAAGCATGAAAGGTTCGTCGCCGGCAGTCCAGGAATCAAGCAACAATCTCTTTCCATCGGAAACCACACGCGGCGGAGTTTCAATTTTACCGGTGGTAATACGCTTCGTCATCTTTTCCAGAAACGACAGTTCCTTACTTTTATAACCGCGACTGAGAATCGCCACTTTGCGTCCCTGCTGCTGAAGGTTACGTGCAAATACTTCCACAACCGGAGTTTTTCCTGTTCCACCAACGGTCAGGTTACCCACACTGATCACCTGACAACCCAACGTGTTGGGGCGAATAATTCGATGCTTATACAGGTTTAAACGAATCAGAACAATCAGGGTAAAGATCCACGAAAGTCCATGCAGAATAACCCGAAGAACCGAGGGCCACTTGCCTTTCTGCGAGCCATCCAAGACGGACAGCATATAGGTTTCCAGGTTTTCAATCTTACGCTTACTAGACATGTATTCCGATGGGTCGTTAAAAAATGATAGATCAGTATAGCGAGCTCAGCTAATTCATCAAGGACTGACTCATATACCTCAACCAATAAAAAACGCGCTTCTCGCAGAGCGTGAAGCGCGTTTTCGAACGGACTGACTTATATAAATTACAGATTAAGGGCGGAGCGAAGTGCCACTACCTTATCTGTCTTTTCCCATGGGAACTGGGGTCGGCCAAAGTGACCATAGGCCGCGGAGTCGCGATAGCTCCAACCGCTCGGAGTCAGTAGTCCGAGGTCTGCAATCAATGCGCTCGGACGGAAATCAAATATTTCTCCACCTTTAAGAACTTCCTCAATCAGATGGTCATCCACTTTTCCACTACCATACGTATCGACGTTGATGCTCAAAGGCTTCGGTACGCCGATCGCATAAGCAACCTGAATTTCACATTTATCAGCCAAACCTGCAGCAACAATATTCTTCGCCGCATAACGGGAATAGTAAGCAGCTGAACGGTCTACTTTGGAAGGATCTTTACCAGAGAATGCGCCGCCGCCATGACTTCCAACTCCGCCATACGTATCCACGATAATCTTCCGTCCGGTCAAACCGGCATCGCCATGCGGACCGCCGATTACAAATTTACCAGTCGGATTGATAAAGTATTCGGTATCGTCATTCAACAAGCCTGTGGGAGCTAGTACGTCTTTACAAACCTGAATCAAATCATTGCGAACCTGATCCAAAGAAACATCATCGGTCTGATGCGAAATAACAACCGTATCAATGGCAACCGGCTTACCTTCAACATGCTTAATAGAAACCTGCGATTTGGAATCCGGGCGGAGATAAGCGATATCACCAGATTTACGAATCTTCTGCAGCTCATCGAGGAGACGGTGGCTGTAAGCAATTGGGGCCGGCATCAGTTCTTCGGTGGCATTGGATGCATAACCGAACATCATTCCCTGGTCACCGGCGCCTTGTTCAGCAAACAGCCCCTCACCCTCAGTCACACCCTGTGAAATATCAGGTGACTGCTCGTGCAGACGGTTGATGTATTCAAAGGTCTTATCGCAAAACTCCAGCTCTTCACGATCATATCCGATACCGCGAACCACTTCGCGAGCAATGGCTTCAGGGTCGATATTATCCCAGCCAGCACACGTAATTTCCCCAGCATTGACGACCAGGTTGGTCGTGGTCAGCGTTTCGCAGGCCACGCGGCTTTTGGAATCTAGCGCCAGACAGGCATCGAGGATGGCGTCGGAAATTTGGTCGCAAACTTTGTCCGGGTGCCCTTCAGACACCGATTCAGACGTAAAAACATGATCTACTCGAATTTTACTCATTTTCTTAACTCCATTCGTTTATTCGGATTTATGGATATAGATTTGTAATTTAGCTGAGAATTTTAGCCTGTTCGATAAAAATCGTTTAAAAAGTGCCCTTTTCAGCCTCCGTGCTTGACCCTCTATAGAGTCGCAACCTACTGTTTCCTTTTTAATGGGATCCATTTATGCGCGAATTTACTAAAGACGACCTGATTAACTTTCTTCCAAAGTTCAGAACATTTGTCGGAATCGACTCCGACGGCTGCGTATTTGATACAATGGAAATCAAGCAAAAGGGTCACTTTCACCCGGCCATCATCAGGCACTGGAGTCTTGAAGCCATTGAAACGCAGGTACGTGCGGCGGCGGAGTTTACTTATCTTTACTCTCCGTATCGCGGACTGAACCGCTTCCTTGGCCTCTGCAAAACTTTCGAACTGCTTAACGACTGGCCCGAGGCGCGCAACAACGCCATCCTGCCCGATCCAACCGATTTACATGTGTACTGCGACTCCGGCCTGCCACTCAGCAATGCCACTATCAAATCGGAAGCGGAACGAACCGGCAGCACCTTACTGACCGAAGCCTATCAGTGGAGCGTCGACCTCAATGAGGACATCGACCAAAACATGCCCGACCCACCCGTTTTCCAAGGCGCGAAGGAAGCACTCAAACTAATTGCTCAAAAGTCTGACGCCATCGTGGTTTCTCAGACACAGGCGGTAGCCCTGTTGAAAGATTGGTATCGGGATGATCTCGCCCAATATGTATCCGTCATCGCCGGCCCGGAACTGGGCAGTAAGATTGATGATTTCAATATGGCGGCCGTCGACCGCTATCCAGCCCATGCCATTTTAATGATGGGTGACGCTCCCGGTGATATGGCGGCAGCCCATGCCATCGGCTGTAATTTTTTTCCTATAAACCCCGGCCATGAAGTTGAAAGTTGGAAACAGTTTATGGATGAAGGTTACACTCAATTTCTTGAGGGTGGATTTTCTGCAGCCTATCAAAAACAACTCATTAAAGAATTCAAAGCCTTGCTACCCGGGACACCACCATGGAAATAGATAAGATTGTACAATTGCTGACCCGCTTCAAAAGCGGTGAAACGGATTTGGATCATACGTTAGAAACGCTCAAGAAATTGCCCTTCGAGGATATGGGATTTGCCAAGGTGGATCATCATCGGGCCTTGCGCACCGGCTATCCGGAAGTTGTTTTTTGTCAGGGAAAAACCCATGAGCAGGTCGAAAAAATATATCAGTCGCTCAAAAAATATAACGAAAATGTCCTCATGACCCGAGCGGAGCCGGAGTTGTATAAACGATTAAAAAAGATTGATGACCGCCTCGTCTATAATGAACTGGGGCGTACGATTTCGCTGGAAACCAGCGAACGCGAAAAAACAGGAAACATTCTGATTATTTCAGCGGGTACGGCTGATATATCCGTAGCAGAAGAAGCCGCCGTTACCGCTTCGATCTCAGGTGCCAACGTTGAGCGTTTATATGACTGCGGTGTAGCCGGCATCCACCGTCTGCTCGCCCAGAACAAAAAGATCCAGCAAGCCCGTTGTATTGTGGCCGTGGCCGGAATGGAAGGTGCTCTCCCTTCAGTCGTCGGCGGTTTGGCCGCCTGCCCCGTGATTGCGGTCCCAACCTCGGTCGGCTATGGGTCGCACATGAACGGACTGGCCCCGCTCTTTACCATGCTTAATTCCTGCGCACCTAACATTACCGTGGTTAATATAGATAACGGCTTTGGCGCCGGCTTTTCAGCGGCAATGATAAATTCCACCACGTGATTAAGGGAGATCGACCCGCACCCGGAACATTTCCGTGTCTGCAGTCATCTCGGACAGTACGGAATTGGTAGCCCCGTAGCCCGCAACCAGCTCAGCGCCTGATGTCCATCCTGCATTAACAAGGTTGGTGTTTGATTCAAAAATATGGGTCTTCCGCCAAATCTGCGGGCAAATAAACCTATTGCGCTTCGGCACATCTGTGGTTAAAACAGGCCCTTCATGAACGACGACCTCAAATCCTATATCAAACAATACACTGAACTCGAACTTGGTATGCGGGAGCTGATTAGCCGCAAAGGCAACTCCCTATGCTCGCAATGCTCCTGCATCTGTTGCGATGTAGTGATGTGTGTGGAAGGTATGAAGAGTCCCTTTCTGAGGCTGGTCCATCAGCAGGCCGATGAATATGATAAAGAAAAAGGCTTTCTATCCGATACCGGTTGCATGCTGAAGAAAGGGCGGCCATCCGTCTGCTATGAATATTTTTGCGACGACCATTTTTATTATCAGCCCGATGAACTGCACGCCAAAGTACTAAAAATTATCGGTGCCCTGATCTTTCATGCAACTCGCAATGCCAAAGGTAATATCCCGCTCGATGAAATCATGACCGAAGAAGAACTCGATCAACTGGACTTTAAACATTTGAACAATCAGCTACAGGAAAGTTTAAAGGCGATGGAGATTATCCAATCCTTTTACGCAGATGGAACCATGCCTGAAAAATCCCACCAAGACCTCAAACGCATCCAGATCGCCGAAGAGTTTCAACAAGAGGTCTAAAGAATAGTTCCCTATATCAACGACTCCAACTCCGTCTTTTTAGAGACATTTAAATCTCGGTATTTGAGGACTAGCAAGATGCTCAGCGAGCAGTCCTGTTCATCGCAAATCCTCCGAGATCAGGGCTCTCCGCCACAGGTCTACAAACAGTTTTCAACCACCCCGGTCATATACTATAAGATATATTTAAGGCCATATAATCGTTTTTTTGGCCTGTTTCATATACTACTCTATATATTTATGCCTCTTCCGCAGAATCGGTGGGTAGTATGCTGCCCTTTTATGCCCCTAACCCCTGAAAACAGGAGATTTTCCTTTAAAATAGACCCTTTCTT
>JADGFE010000147.1 GCA_016744085.1 Kiritimatiellales bacterium
CGAAGCCCGACCCTGCGTATTATTTTCATTCGTATCCATGCCCCGAACGTTATCAGGCATTGGCCTGACTGCCTACGGGGTCGAGGAAGAGACGCATACTCTTTTAATCCCTCAAGCTCATCTCTAATTTTCAGAATGGAATTTTCTGTAGAGAGAGTATCACTGGCAGCGACTTGCGACTGAAGCCGCTTTAGGGCACCAACAAGAGTCTGTTGTTTTGGGATATTCAATCGAAGATTATTTCTAAAATCTCGCCGTTGCTTTGCTTTGAGCCGCTTTCGCTCCACCTCTAGTTTCGCTTCATTGTAAGCAGCATTCCGCTCAGGAAGTATCTCTTTTCGGATTTCTGAATTTGATCCAAAAAATCGCCGAGCGGATTGCATCAAAATATTTTCAACAATATCCTTCAGTGCTTTAGACGCCCTGTTGTCTACAATGCCCTCACGTCCAGCTTTATTCCTTAAATTTGGATTAACAGATTTAGAAATCGCAACTCGCCCGAACATTTGCCGGTGATTCCAAAATTCACGTCCAGCCTGTTTACTCCGACGTTGTTCAATTTCAAAAAAGTCACTATCCTCGCGACCATACGGCATAACACGCAACCCATCGCGGTAGAGCATGAAACCTGAGTACAGTTTCGCGAGAGATTTTATATGTGCATACTCTTCTTTTGAATGGCTTGTGTTCTGCGGCAAAAATTCCATCGTCGCGATAAACAAATCAAAAGGTCCCAAACTTGAATCCCTACGTTTCGGTAATACGAGCCTTTCATGTATTGGTATCTCTACCTCGCCATCAAGCCAATTCCCGAAAGCTTTAACTTTCCCTCGAAATACCCCATCCGACCCGATATGTCCGTCGATGATATGCTCTAGATGAGCTATGCTTTCTAAACTAAACTGTTTATTTCTCCCGATTATTTCACGACTAACATCCTCATTCCAAACAGTTGCCGAGCATTCAAACTCCGAAGAAACATCTTCTTCTTTGGCAACAAATGGATCCGAAAATCCAGTCAGGGTTTCAAAGAATTTATTTCTGGCGTGAGTAGATATACTATCGATGGCTCTCTCACTGAGAAGACACTCCAAACCAAAATCAAGATTCGAAACAAGCAGAGCCGTTCCTGCGGTATGTCTTCCATTCCAAAGTGACAACCTATTTTAGAACCGGACAGCGTCCCCCGCACCCCCATCCCTTAATCCGGTGCATAGGACAATGATGCAAATAATGAGAAACGATAGTTGCTTTGCCGGTCGTTCCTCTGTAGTTTGCTCGTCCCTTTTTTAATGAGGAAGGGACGCTTTACCGATGGATAAAAAAGAGACAATTTTACTAGACGCTCAGTTAATATCTGTGATAGACAACTACGCTTTTGACGCAGAACTGCCTAATGGTCATCGTTTTGTCGCCTTTTTAGGGCGAAAAGACCAAAAGAGTCAGTCGCCGCAAATCGGTGCGCGTTATACAGTTGAGATGTCGCCCTACGATATGTCGAAGGGGCGTCTGGTGATAGACCAGGAGCAATAAGATGAAAGTACGAGCTTCAGTAAAAAGAATGTGTGAACAATGTAAGGTAATCCGGCGCAAAGGTGTGGTTCGCATCATTTGCACGAATCCCCGTCATAAACAGCGCCAAGGATAATAAGGAGTTTTATCAATGCCACGTGTACTCGGTATAGACATTCCCGGAAGAAAACAGCTGGAATATTCCCTTCGGTATATTTACGGCATCGGCCCATCACTCGCTAAATCCGTATGTGAAAAAGCGAAGCTGGATCCGGTTAAGAAAGCAGACGACCTGACCGATGAAGAAATTCAGCGTCTCGTTGCAGTTCTGCAGAACGACTACAACATCGAAGGTGACCTTCGTCGCGAAACAGCAGCGAATATTCGCCGTCTGATTTCGATCGGGTCCTATCGCGGAATGCGCCATCGTCGCGGCCTGCCGGTTCGTGGTCAGCGTACCAAAACTAATGCACGTACCCGTAAGGGCGCTAAGCGTACAGTTGGTATCGTTCGCGGTAAGGAAGCCCGTTCCGCAGTTAAGGCTGGTAACTAGACAGCGCTGCTGAACTTAAAAGGATTAAACCCATGTCAGAAGAAAAGAAAGAAGTAGAAGAAAAAGCGGTTGAAAAAGCCGCTGTTCCTGAAGCTCCAGCTAAAGAAGCTGTTGCTCCTGCAGAAGAAAAAGCTCCGGCCAAAGCGAAAGCTTCAGCTAAAGCGGCCGTTGTTGCTGAAGCACCAGCTAAAGAAGTTGCCGCTCCTGCAGGTGCCAAAGCAGAAGCGCCAGCCGAGGAAGAACCAAAATCCCGTCTGCCTACTGCGGCTGATCTGCTCGCTGACGATGTTATTGAGCCAATCAAACGTAAAAAGGGTTCTAAGAACGTTCCTTTCGGAATCGCGTTCATTAAAACCACATTCAACAACACGATCGTTTCCATTACGGATATGCGTGGTAACGTAATTTCCTGGAGCAGCGCTGGTCGTTGTAACTTTAAGGGATCACGTAAGAGTACTGCATTCGCAGCAACGACTGTTGCTCAGGATGCCGCTCGTACCGCAATTAGCCACGGAATGTCCGAAGTTGAAGTACGTGTTCAGGGACCGGGTGCCGGTCGCGAATCAGCTGTGCGTGCAATTCAGTCCGCTGGTCTTGCCATTACTACGCTGAAAGACACGACTGCAATTCCGCACAACGGATGCCGTCCTCCGAAACGTCGTCGCGTTTAATTTCGCTTTTAAACTAAAGTAACTAATCACCATACGAATCGGTTAATGCCCGATTCTGGGAGGAGAATAATATGGCTACACGACTCGGTCGTTTTGAAATGCCGAAACAAGTCATCAAAGAAGACGATGTTTCCACAGAAAACTACGGTAAGTTTTATGCAGAACCATTCGAGGGCGGCTATGGCCGTACTATGGGCAACTCGCTTCGTCGCGTACTGCTCTCTTCACTTGAAGGTGCTGCAATTTCATCGGTAAAGATCACTGGTGCACCGCACGAATTCTGCAGTCTTGAAGGTGTTGTTGAAGATGTTACTGACATTATTCTGAACATTAAGCAGATTCTGTTCAAGAGCTACACCCGCGATACTCAGACTGTTAAAATCAGGGTTGAAGGACCAGGCGAAGTTACGGCTGGCTCTATTGAGACTTCCGACTCGATCGAAGTGCTCAACCCAGACTTCGTTATCTGCACCCTTGCTGAAGGCGGCGTGTTTGAAGCGGAAATGGAAGTTCGTATTGGTCGTGGTTACTGCCCGGCTGAGCTGAATAAAAAGGAAAATCAGGAAATCGGCATCATTCCGATCGACTGCCTGTTCTCCCCGGTTCGCCGTGTAAAATATTCTACTGAAGCCTGCCGTGTTGGTCGCCGTACTGACTACGACAAACTCGTAATCGAAATCTGGAGCGATGGCCGTGTCAGCCCTGATGATGCGCTGACCATGTCCGCTGCCATTCTTCGCCATCACCTCGATGTGTTCGTTTCCTACGACAAGGATTTGATCGAATTCGAAGAAAGCGAAAAGCAGATCGATCTTGAGAAGGAAGAGCTTCGCAAGAAACTCAATATCAGTGTTAACGAAATCGAACTCAGCGTTCGCGCTGCTAACTGTCTGAACAATGCAAACATTACCACCGTTGGTGAGTTGGCACAGAAGACAGAAGCTGAAATGCTGAAGTATCGTAACTTCGGTAAGAAGTCGCTCAACGAAATCAAGGCGAAGATCCTGGAAATGGGACTGTCGCTGGGAATGACATTCGATTCGGACCTGCTTAAGGTCACGTCAATCGAAGACTAGTTTTAAAACTATCCAGAGGTTGGAACAATGAGACATCGTAAGAAAACAGTTAAACTTGGACGCACCGGCTCGCATCGTAATGAGCTACTCTCGAATCTGGTTTGCGCCCTGATTGATCACAAACGCATCAAGACCACAGCTCCAAAGGCTAAGGCTGCTCGCAGTTTGGCAGAAAAAATGGTTACGCTTGGTAAGAAGGGTACACTCGCTTCCCGTCGTCAGGCCATTGCCACGCTGAAGCAGGAAGATTCTGTTAAGGAACTTTTCGAAAACATTGCTCCAACATTTGCTGATCGCGCTGGTGGTTACACCCGCATCATCAAATTAGGCCGTCGTATTTCCGACAGTTCAGAAATGGTGCTGCTCGAATGGGTAGACTCCATTGCTGCTCCGGCTGCAGAGGTTGAAGCTACAGAAGAAGCCGCTGCCGCCGAGTAAATCGACGACTACTGCTTTCTTATAGACCCCGTTGCTTAATCGCAGCGGGGTTTTTTCGTATATGCGTATATAATCATGAGTTTTACGTATGAGAAAGTCCTCATTTTAACGATGGATTGGGGGGAATTGCCTTTGCGTAATTTTTCTGGTCTGACTAAAACAGGAAACACGTAATATTTGTGAGGATTTGGGTTGCGCAAAAATCCGCAAGTGATAGTTTTCCCGAAGATTTTTGCTAATTTGGGGATACGGAAATCAAATATAACGGGGAATAGGCCAATGGGCAGAAGTATTTTTATTCAGCAAATCATTGATGCGGCTAAACTTAAGCAGCGCAATATCGTACTACCCGAAGGAAGCGATGAGCGTGTGCTCGAAGCGGCGAATACGATCAATCAGGAAGATATCACTTCTGTCACCCTGCTGGGCGACGTGCAGAAGATTACGGAAGCGTTTGCTTCTAAAGGTTGGACACTGGATGGCATCACGGTCATAAATCCCGAGACCTCTGAGAAGCTTCAGGACTATGCCGATGCTTTCTATGAACTTCGTAAAGCAAAAGGTATTATCCCCGAGCAGGCACTTGATGCCGTTAAGCAGGTCAATTATTACGGAATGATGATGATGCATGCCGGCGAAGCCGACGGCCTGGTTTCCGGCGCTGCGCATTCCACAGCCGATACCGTTCGTCCGGCTCTTCAGATCATAAAGTCCGCAAAGAAAGGAGCAACTGTTTCGAGCTTCTTCATCATGGATGTGAACGATAAGACCTTTATCTTTTCAGACTGCGCTTTGGTGGTTGATCCGACGGCTGAGCAGCTGGCTGATATTGCGGTGGATAGCGCGGTCTCGGCCATGGCCTACGACATTCCTCCGAAGGTGGCTTTGCTGTCTTTCTCTTCATACGGTTCCGGCAAAGGGGAGCTCGTTGAAAAAGTTTCCACTGCAGTTGAGTTGGCTAAGGCGAAGGTTGCTGCTGAGTACGCGGATTCAGGCATTATAATTGATGGAGAGCTCCAGGCTGACTCTGCCATTGTTCCGGGGGTTGCTCAGAAGAAAGCGCCCGATAGCCCGTTAGGCGGCGAAGCCCGTGTATTGATTTTCCCCGATCTGAATGCAGCCAACATTGGCTATAAACTGGTACAACGCCTGGCGAATGCTGGCGCCTACGGTCCTGTTCTTCAGGGATTGAATAAGCCGGTAAACGATCTTTCCCGTGGCTGCTATGTCGAAGACATTGTGGGCACCGTTGCTCTCACTGTTTTGCAGGCTGATAAATAATCTCAGGAATTCAGACAATGAAAATTTTGGTACTCAACTCCGGCTCATCCTCGATCAAGTATAAGCTCTACGAGGTAGACGAAGACTCGGCTCAGTTTTCGGCCCTGTGCGAAGGGCAGGCCGATCGTATCGGTATTGCAGGCTCCACCATTGCGCATGAAAATGCCGGTTGTGAAAAGGATAGGCAGTTTGTTGATTTGAAAAATCATAAAGCGGCCATCGATGAAATTCTAAAGTTGCTGACGGATCCTGAACACGGTCTTATCGAAAATCTGGAAGAAATTACCGGTGTTGGTCATCGCGTCGTTCACGGTGGTGAGGACTTCACAGAATCCGTTGAGATTGACCGTGGCGTGGTGAAGGCTATTGAGCGCAACTCGATGCTTGCTCCGCTGCACAATCCGCCAAACCTGATGGGCATTAAGGCGATGGCCTCGCTTTGCCCCTTCATTCCTCAGGTCGCGGTGTTCGATACGGCCATCCATCAGAGTATGCCGAAGAAAGCCTATATGTATGCATTGCCGCGTGCCCAGTACACGAACTATAAGATTCGTAAATATGGCTTCCACGGCACCTCGCATGGCTATGTGGCTGAGAAGGCTGCTGCTGAACTGGGCAAGCCATTGAAAGATTTAAAGCTGATTACCTGTCATCTAGGTAACGGCGGATCATTGGCCGCATTTATGGGTGGGATCTCTGTGGATACCACAATGGGCTTTACTCCGCTCGACGGCATTATTATGGGAACCCGTTCCGGTGCGCTGGACCCCTACATTCCGCTTCACATTATGGAATCACAGGAGCTTTCTCCTGCTCAGGTCAGTACCATGATGAATAAGCAGGGCGGTCTAATGGCGATTTCGGGAAAGAGCGACATGCGAGATAATGTCGAAGCCGCAGCCGAAGGCAACAAAGACTGTCAGATGGCCATCGAAATGTTCTGCTATAGCATTCAGAAATATATTGGTTCCTATGCCGCAGCAATGAATGGAGTTGATGGCATCGTCTTTACTGCCGGTGTGGGAGAAAATAATCCGATGCTTCGTAAGGCGATCCTTGAAAACTTCACCTTCCTCGGACTTGAAGTCGATGATGCGAAGAACGATGCCAACGAAACCATCCTCACCACCGATGCTTCGAAAGTGACCGCGCTAAAAATTCACACGAACGAAGAGCTAGTCATTGCCCTCGATACTCATCGCCTAATCGAGGGCACCGTTTAACCTTAGATTATGCCTCTTCCGCAGAATCGGTGGGTAGTATGCTGCCCTTTTATGCCCCTAACCCCTGAAAACAGGAGATTTTCCTTTAAAATAGACCCTTTCTTT
>JADGFE010000148.1 GCA_016744085.1 Kiritimatiellales bacterium
CTGTTCCATAAGTCCGTTATAAAAATCGGCTACACTTCCGATGCCTGCGGTGATAATCTGAGTTCCCTCTAGTTGGAAGATTGCAGTTTGTCCTGCCCCCCCTTTGAATGCTGATTTTGAAACTAATGCTCCCAGTTTCTTTTCCAGCGAATTATTACCGGAAGGCAATAGTGTGTTGGTGCCTTGATAAAAAACGATTAAGGCGTCCTTTTTTTGATCAGAAAGCGGCGTAGGTGAGACGGAAAATTTCATATTATTTTACTCCTTCTGGAATCTTGGCTTTAGGATCGGCAGGTCGACCGTTGACGGAAAATCCTGATAGTGCAATGCCTTCCTCGAAGTTCATGGATCGCACGGTGCTGCTTTTGTAGGCAACCGTCACGGTATGATTTTCAAGATCATGCGAGCTACTTTCGAAACCTGGAATCCGTTTGAGCTGACCTTGAATATAGGAAGCCGCCTTTTTCGTTTTCATATCCGGCACTTGATATTCGGTAGAAACGATTTCTTTACGGAAGCACCAGAACATAAAGCTTGGTTTGGAATTTTTCTCTTTTGTTTTCGCTTCTTTATCTCCGCAACCGGAGATCAATAAAGACGAAATGGCCAATGTAGTGTATATTATTTTATTCATAGGAACCTTTCTAAGTAGTTGATAAAGGCGGGGACTATAGCTCGTGCATGAGCTGATATCGATAAATTTCCCGCCACTTTGGAGGGGTTTTAAAACCTTCCTTTATGAGATAGCGGAAGTGATTCACTTCCTGCACCAGGGCTGGAAAAACATCTTCGAAAATATAGCAGAATTCGAAATAATTTTTTTCAGCTTCTTTAAACCGGCCTTGCATCTGATAGGCGAGGCCCAGCGCAATCATTGGGCCGGGGCTGTCGGGTGATTTCTGCCGAACCGTTTCGTAATAAATCCCTGCGGTTTTGAAATCATTCTGAAGTATGGAAATGTTTGCACAGAGCAATCGGGCAACAGAAGCTTCTTCTGGATAGTACTTAATAATGGCTAAACTGTTTTTTAGGGTTTTAGTACCATCTTTATTGGCATAGCCAATATTCATCTCAGCTTCCAGCATGGTAAAAGGGGGCGGAGTTTTTAATACACCGTAGATCAGGTGAGAGCTGTAAAGCGCAAAAATAGTGGCAAGGACGACGATAAGGTCAAGACGGTCGGCTTTGACTTTATTCAGCATTTTAAACAAAAATCCGGTTACGTTACCTTGTCCGTGATAACGATACTGATGCATTGACTGAATATTTAAAATAAATGCCGCAGTATTCGAATTAATAGAAAGTCTGTTGTTTTGCTCAAGCGATAGCGTATGCCATTCAACGAATCCCTGAAGTGTAATACGTGAGAAGTCTCTTAAAAGCTGTCCGTGAGGATCAGCGGTTTTCAGCGCCTGAAAAACAATCATTTGCTGCAGTAAAGGGAACGAATTATCGTCTAACGCTGATTTTCGCCAACTCAGTACGCTGAGGCCTCCGGGTAATTTTCCTGACTCATGAACAGACTCCAGTATGGAGCCTCGTTGTTGATTCGGCAGTTTGCTCCAAAGCAAAGGCGTAAAGGCAGGAAAGCCTGATAATGAACGAACCTTATCGCGCACGAAGCAGTTCGAGAAGGCAGTATCATGGTCGTTCCAAAACTGATCCATGAGGTTGTGTTGAAGTGTGGCATGTTCATCGGCAAAAAAAACAGGTTGTGACGAAAATGCCGAGGATTGTTTTTGTAACCGGTTCAAGGCTTCTATTTCGGTGATCAACAACACGGTTAAGTCCACTGTTGCCATGTCGGTCTCGTACAAATCGGATACAATTGCTTCAGATCTGTTTTTCCAGCAATACACCCCGCGACGTTTAGGGTCAAAATGATGAAGCAACCATTGGATATGTCGACGCAGCAAGGGTAATAGGTTGGTTAAGAGGTCGTCGTCGTTGCGGATCTCCCATACTGCCTCCAGCGTCTTAGCTAGAAAGGGTTTTGGAGCCTCAAGAACAGAATGCGTGGTGTGCGGGGCATAGGATACGGGAATGGCTCCTGAGTTGGTTTGTAATTTAAGAACACAGGATACAAGTTCTTCTGCCACTTCGATATCAATTAGACGCCATGCCATGGCTAATGGATATATTTCATTCTGATCAAGAAGCGGGATTGGGGAGGATGACGACTGACACCAGGCCAGCGGGATGCTGCCTTCCGCAGGACGAAGGTTTTTCATCATGGATTCTGCACAAATTGCTGCCAACGAATCATGATTCGCCATATGCTCGAAAAGAGATTGAGTGCCATTTCGTCGTTCGTACTCTTCTGAAATGACGATTTCAATGTCCTGAGATAAATAGGTCTCTGCCAGCTCAATGGCGTCGTTCTGCAGTCTGGATTTGGTTACTACACAAAACCGATCTTCGCGAATGGCTAGTAGTACTTTGGTTGTTTCATGTTCAACCCACTGAAATTCGCCTCCATTTTCCGTAGGCAGATCTGTTACCAATACCGGCGATGGAATGCCTGCGCATCGCCCCCATAATATACCGGGTTCCGGAACAATGACCTCGGCACCATACCTTTCTTTCTTTCGTTCAAAATAGGCACAAAAGCCATTAAACAGCATGTTTGTTCGGCTATTTTGAGGGACAGGAATCTGAAGAACCCATTGAGTCTCTTCGGCGCTGGCTGCAATTTGACCTACCGTATCCTGAGTTTTAAAAAATAAATCAGGGGTGTTTTCTCGAAAGAGGGCAGAGCAGTTGCGCGGTTCCAGAGCCCAGTCTGTAAACCAGGGATGTGCAGGGTAGGATCGAAAGATGAAGTTCATTTGAAAAGTGTGTTTGTTAGCGGAGGATTCTTCAAGCGAAATTCTTAAACTAACTGAATAACAAAATAGTTATAACTTAACGTTGACGAGTGTGCCGAAGTTGCTATTAATTACCGGCTTTCTTCACTATAATAGGTGAACTGTGTACTTTTATAACTAAGGAGTCCCATGGCTGTGTCAAAAAAGAAAGTAACCACGAAAGCGGTTGCGAAAAAAGCTCCCGCCAAGAAAAAAGCAGCAACTAAAAAAGCTCCTGTCAAGGCCGCGCCTGCAAAGAAAGTAACTGCTGTGAAAATGGCTGCTGCTCCAGGTAAGAAGATTGTGCCAGCCAAGAAGGCGCCCATTAAGAAAAAGGCCGCCGTTAAAAAGGCTCCTGCAAAAAAGAAAGCTTCTGCAAAGAAAACCACTGAAAAGATCCTTAAAAAGACATCTGCGACAAGAACGCATGAGGATAAGGTTGCTGCAACCGTAGCGGCGGTAGATGCGGCCACAGCCGGTGGTGTTTCGCTAATGGATCGTGAAGAACGTAATGATCGCATCAAGGAATTGATGGCATTGGCTTCTGATCATGGATTCCTGACATTTGAAGATATCAACGAAGCATTTCCAGAAGATTTGGTTGTTGTTGAGGACATCGAGAAAATCGTTGGTCTACTGCAGAGTATGGAAATCGATATCATCAAGCAGGATGATGTGGAGGAATATCAAGCCCGTCTTGAAAAGGAACAGGCTGATAAGCAGAGTGCGAAAAGTGACGTACTGGATGATCCGGTTCGTATGTATCTTAAGCAAATGGGGCAGGTTCCGTTGCTTACCCGCGAGCAGGAAGTTGAAATTTCCATGCGTATAGAAGAAGCGGAAATTGCCACAACCAAGATGTTTAATCGTTTAGGCTGTGCCACCGATGCCTATCTCGGTGTAATCGAACGGTTGGAACTAGGTAAAGAACGTTTTGACCGGATTATTTCCGACAAACACGTTGAGTGCCGCGAAGACTATTTCAATGATTTACCAAAGGTTCTCAAGGGGATTGACCGCAATCGCGAGCTTAAGCTGAAGTATTATCTCGAAATTTCGAAAGCCAAGAATGGTAGCTCGGAAGAATCTAAAGCGATGAAACTGTTCGATAAGGCTCAGGATCGCCTGACCGAATATTTCAAGCAATTGCACTTTAAACAGAAAGCCATCGAAGATGTAGTTCCGGAAATTGACCAGTATCATCACAAGATGGAGCAATTGCTGGGTGAGGTTGCCCGCTTGAAGAAAAGTCGTGCGAAAAGTGCAACGGCTGATCTACGTGGAATCCGGAAGGAAATCAAAGAGCTTGAAATCTACCTTCAAATGGATCAGAAGGATTTTACGCAGCATTATGCCAATCTCCGTGTTTGGCTCCGTAAAGGCCTGAAAGCTAAAACGGAAATGATCGAGGCCAACCTTCGTTTGGTAATCAGTATTGCTAAAAAATATACAAACCGTGGACTCTCGTTCCTTGACCTGATTCAGGAAGGCAACATGGGTCTTATGAAAGCGGTAGAAAAATTTGAATACCGTCGTGGTTATAAGTTCAGTACGTATGCCACCTGGTGGATCCGCCAGGCGATTACGCGTTCGATTGCCGACCAGGCCCGTACGATTCGTATTCCGGTACACATGATCGAAACCATTAATAAACTAATGCGTATTCAGAAACAGCTGCTTCAGGAATTCGGTCGTGAGGCATCACCGGAAGAGCTGGCTGACGAAATGGAACTGCCGGTAGAGCGTGTACGCGCCATACTGAAAATTGCCCAGCAGCCAATCTCCCTGCAGAGTCCAATCGGTGACAGCGACGATACGCACTTCGGTGATTTTATCGAAGATAAGTCTGCTGAAAAGCCGGATGAAATGACCGCTTTCAGCCTGCTGAAGGAAAAGATCGGTGACGTACTTGAAACTCTGACGGAACGTGAGCAGGAAGTATTGACCCTACGTTTCGGTCTGGTCGATGGTTATCCCCGCACGCTGGAAGAAGTTGGACGTAAGTTTAATGTGACCCGCGAACGTATTCGTCAGATCGAAGCGAAAGCACTACGTAAGATGCGTCACCCGACCCGTATCCGTAAGCTTGAGGGATTCCTCGACGGCGAGTAAAAGCCAAGGATTCCTCTGTCATGAGACAGGTTAGGACCATTATTAAACGCGATGGACAGGTCGTTCCATACGACCGAGGCCGTATCACCAACGCGATCTTCAAAGCCACTGCTGCTTCCGGCGGTGGTTTTGGTTTTGATGAAGCCGAAGAGCTCTCCAGTCTCGTTGAACAACGGACGGCCGAAAGCTATGCGGAGCAGATTCTGACGGTTGAAGATCTTCAGGATATTGTTGAATCGATCCTGATGGAGAAGGGGCGCGTTAAAACCGCTCGTGCCTACATTATTTACCGCCAAAAGCGAACGGAGGTCCGCGAAGCCAAGCGGGGCGCCATCGAAGCAACGGATAATATTCCATACAAGCTGATCTATGAAGTGCTGCGTTGGAATATGGAGTTCGGATGCGATTCCATTCAGGGTATCAATAAAATTATCGAAGCCGGTAATTATCCTGCGTTGGTCGATGCATGCGAAGCGCGTTATCTGAATGAATGCCGAGCCGCTAGCCAGCGTATGCTCGAACAAGGCGATGAAACGCGCCTTATCATCGTGGCCGGACCATCCTCTTCAGGCAAAACAACCACGACCATCAAAATGGAAGAAACGCTTTCTAAACAGGGAAAAAAACTAAAGGCACTCAACGTCGATAACTATTTCTACGACCTTGAGAGGCATCCTAAGGATGAGTTTGGCGACTATGACTACGAAACTCCCCAGGCACTCGATATTGAATTGATCAATGAGCATTTGGAAAAGCTGTTGGCTGGCCAGAGTGTAAAAACACCGCACTATAATTTTCACACCGGAGAACGGACGTTGAATGTGCATGAAATGCATTTGGACGATAACGAAATTCTTTTGATGGATTGTCTGCATGGGCTGCATTCCGACATGACGCGAAGCGTTCCCGATGCATATAAATTCCGGCTCTATATCGAAACGCTGGGGCAGGTAAGAAATGGGGAAGACGATTTTATGCGCTGGGCCGACCACCGCTTGTTACGTCGTATGATTCGCGACAGTTGGAGCCGCAGTCATGATCCGATGCTGACGCTGACGCATTGGCACTATGTTCGAAAGAGCGAGCTACAGTATATTATTCCGTTTATAGGTAATGTTGATTTTGTGGTTAACAGTGCGATGCCTTACGAATATCCCATTCTTAAAGATAAACTATTCGATTATTTACCAAAAGCTATAGAAGTTTATCGGGATAACTTTAAGCGTCAGGATGCTTATCTACGTGCACAACGCGTGATGCAATTTCTTAATCCGCTAAGAACCGATGTGGATGAATCAGCGGTTCCGTCACAATCGTTGTTCCGTGAATTTATCAGTGGAAGTGACTATTCGTATTAAAAGGTTTAGAGTGCGGTGGCTCGACACCGCTTTTGAATGGGATGGGCTATTGCTTTGCATGCGTTGTGGTATTTTTAGCGCAGGTCCTTTTCTTTTTGCGGTGTAGCCGCTTTGGAGTGCGCAGGCTCGACTGCGCTTTTAGATTGCTTTATATCGGTATCGAGCGGCTATCGTCGACCTTTGCCCACCGCCTCCATATAGTCGTCGTACAGCACCTTGATCTGATCTATCTTGAAGCTGTTGACGAAGGCGTTGCTTGATTCTCGCGTAAACCATGCGGCGGAGCACCATTCATATTAACTCGGCATTCTGAATCCCCCCATGATAAACTGGATTGTGGTGGACATATTTGAGGCGGGCGAATCATAATTTTCATAGGTAATGCGGGAATCATAGTAGTTGTGTCAGGCACGGCGCTTGGGTTTCTGGTCTATGCGGTTCAATTCCTTGCCGGAAAGGGTGTGCAGGGTGGAAAGTATTTTCTTTAGGGTCGCAGGATCATCCGGCGAGCTGGCCACAATGTGATAGTG
>JADGFE010000149.1 GCA_016744085.1 Kiritimatiellales bacterium
CTTCTGTGTAGTGTCGTTTTCGTCGACAACACATTACAGATAAGTTGTTCGGTGTGTTAATCATTCATTTACCCACTGATTTGGCGGAAGACCCAAAAAAATACACGTTTTGAATAACGCTTGGGATTCAGCCCTCGTATTAATGAATGAACCCAATAATTTATTCAGAGCGTAACCCAAAATGCTACACTCCGCCCGTACTCCGAAAGAACCTCGCCCTAACCCAGCGGGGTTTCTTTTTACCCCGCTGGGTTAGGGCGAGGCTCGGGAATAGTAGTTAAGTCCCTCAAATACATTACTTAAGAAATTCCCGTTTGATGAGATAGGCGCCGCTCGCATTCCCGCAACCTATCCTTTTGACCAAACGAAAATATTGAGCTTAAGCAGGCGGACTGCATCTGTTGACAATCATCCAGCACTTGTGAGACTTTTTAGCTTATATGTCGGTGGCAAATAACCGACCGGAACTAAACTTGTGACCACACATAACGAACATATCGCTCAGATCTTTCAGGCAAAAGGAATACTTCCCTCAGAAGAACTGAATGCGGCCTTATCTCAGGCAACAGAACAGACGAAGTCACTTCTTCATGTTCTCACGGAACGGGGTCAGCCAACAGCTGAACTTTTTGCTGTGCTGGCAACTCATTATGGGATGGAAACTGTCAGCCTAACCGATTCGAATCCATCTCCAACCGCCGCCCAACTCATCCCCGAAGAAATCGCAAGGCGCTATCAGACTGTACCGCTGGCTAAAACCGATGGCACCTTAACACTCGCCTTCGGTGATCCATTGGATCTCGAAACGATGGATGCGCTTCGTTATTATTTTCAGGAGTCACTGAAAATTATAGCCGCACTCCCGGAACAGATTGCAGCCTCTCTCCGTCGGCTCTATCCGGATCAGCACGAATCCTCATCTCAGGAACAGGCACCGGAATACGAACTGATTGAGACCGCGACGGATCAGGATAACGAACCCATCATTAAGCTGGTTAACATGCTGATCGCAGAAGGTTTTAAACAACGCGCATCAGACATTCACCTGGAACCGCTACCCCAACAGTTCCGTGTGCGCTACCGTATTGACGGAGCTCTGCGGGAAGTCGAAGGCCCGCCCCGCCGCCTGCATCCATCCGTCATTAGCCGAATAAAAATTATGTCCGGCATGAAGATTTCAGAAAAACGACTTCCTCAGGATGGACGGATAGAAATCCAAATTATGGATCGATCGCTTGATTTACGCGTATCTTCCATCCCGACGAATCATGGTGAAAGTATTGTGATGCGTATATTGGATAAACAAAACCTACTACTCGGCCTTCCCAACCTAGGGTTTTATTCCGATGATCAGCAGTCCTTCGAACGGCTTATCCAATATCCGGATGGTATAAATCTGATTACCGGCCCGACGGGTTCCGGAAAAACCACCAGCCTCTACGCCTGCCTGAATTACCTCAACAACCCGAACCGAAAAATTATTACCGTGGAAGATCCGGTGGAATATCAGTTGAGTGGCATTAATCAGGTGCATGTGAATTCGGATATCGGATTAACGTTCAGCACCGCCCTTCGCTCGATTCTTCGTCAAGCGCCTAACCTTATTATGATTGGGGAAATTCGCGATCAAGAGACGGCTGAAATAGCGGTGAATGCCGCACTCACCGGACACCTGGTATTGAGCACGCTACACACAAATGATGCACCCAGCGCTGTAACTCGTCTGGAAGATATCGGAGTTAAGCCGTTCCTCATTTCATCCTCCGTTCGCGGTATCATGGCACAAAGGCTGGCCCGCTCGATATGCCGTAAATGCCAAATAACCTATTCGCCATCCGCAGCAGAGCTTAGTCTCCTTGGTTCCGTCGCCGAACTCTACCGTGGAGAGGGATGCTCCGCTTGCGGCGGCACAGGGTATCTGGGCCGTAAAGGAATTTTTGAATTACTGTCAATTAACGACGATCTTCGACAGATGATTTACGCTGGGGCCACCTCAACCGAACTGCGCAAGGAAGCTCGGAAACTAGGTATGCGCTCATTGCGGGAGGATGGACTTCGTAAAGCTACCGATGGCATCACGACCGTAAATGAAGTTTTACGGGTAACCATGAGGGATGAAAGCTGATGATTCATCAACATCCCATTTTGCATGAACTGGTACAATCCGGACATCTTACCAAGGAACAGGCCAACGCCATTCATGAAGAGCATCTCTCGCAAGGAAAAACCATACGATCCATCGCGATTGAACAGTCGTTTGTAAGAGAAGAAATCTACCTATCGGCGGTTGCGAAACTGCTCGGCACTCAGGTTGAGCGACTTTCAGAAAATTCCATGCCGCCCGAGATTGTAAAATTGGTTCCCGCCACTATTGCACGGACGTACAGAGTAGCACCTATTCGGATCACAGATAATGCAGTCGTCTTTGCCATATCCGATTTTCCCAGTCATGCCGTCACCGACGACATTGCATTCGCCCTTTCTAAAGAGGTTCGCTACATCGTGACCTTCGAGGAAGACATTGAAGTAGCGCTGCTGAAACTCTATGACAACCCAGACGACTCTATCGAAGACCAACGATCTGCACTTGAATCTGATTTAAGTGATCCGAACTCCCTCGTTAATCTAGCTACTGGAACAGACCTGTCGGATCTTGAACATGCCGCCAGCGCCACTCCGGTAATTCAATTTGTAAATTTGGTACTTCATCAGGCAGTAAAAGAACGGGCATCAGATATTCATCTGGAACCTTTTGAGCACGAGTTTAAGATTCGCTACCGCGTCGATGGCGCCCTCTTCGAAATGGAACCACCGCCCAAGAATCTGGCCCTTCCGATTATATCCCGCGTGAAGGTAATTGCCGGGCTGGATATTGCAGAGTCCCGCCTCCCTCAGGACGGTCGCATTCAGTTGAATGTAGCCGAAAAGTCTATCGACTTTCGTGTTTCCACACTCCCTACCCAATCTGGGGAAAGCGTCGTTCTGCGGGTGCTGGATCGATCCAATATGCAGCTCGATTTAAACCATATCGGCTTCCCTGCGAACATCTATGACTATTTTCTAGAGGATATTCAAAAGCCGAACGGAATCGTTATCGTCACCGGCCCAACCGGCTCAGGCAAAACCACGACACTATATGCCGCTCTTCAGCAAATCAACCGTTCAGAAACCAAAATTCTTACGGCAGAAGACCCCATTGAATATGATGTAGAGGGCATCATTCAACTACCGATCCGTGAAAGCATCGGCCTTACCTTTTCCGCCGCACTGCGCTCTTTCCTACGACAGGATCCCGATGTAATCATGGTAGGAGAAATCCGCGATCAGGATACCGCTCAGATTTCTATTCAGGCTTCACTCACCGGCCATTTGGTTTTCAGCACCTTGCATACGAACGATGCCGCCGGAGCCATAACCCGACTGATTGATATGGACGTGGATCCCTATCTGATTGCTTCCACCCTCGAAGCGGTAATGGGGCAGCGCCTCGTTCGTTCCATTTGCCCGAATTGCAGCACGGCTTACCGACCGGATGACGATGTGCTGGCATTACTTCAGCTGGATCGAAAGCAGATCGGCGAGCAGCCATTCTATCGGGGAGAGGGATGCGAGCGTTGCAGCCAATCCGGATACAGTGGCCGTCATGCTATTTTTGAATACCTGCGGATCAACGACTCCCTTCGGACTGCGATTCTTGAACAGCAACCTACGGTTTCGCTGCGGAATAAAGCCATCGAACAAGGCATGCGAACATTGCGCGAGGACGGCATTTGCAGCATCCTTAACGGCCGAACCACAGTTGAGGAAGTCCTCCAATATACATGACAAAATGGATCGCCACTTTTATCATGATGGTCATTTTTGTTTATTTCATGACCAACAAGAAGATGGAAATGAACACCATTTTCAACGATTACCAATATGCCAAAAAGCCGTGGGCCAAGGAACTGCACGTTGATCGGGCACGGAAAATCATGCGCCCGCGACTGCTTCCTTACGTCCTGGAAATCTATGCACAGGGTCGCGATATTGAATTTTCGGCCGCTATGGTGGCGGCATGCAATGGCCCCGATGGCATCGTCCGGTTGTGGAAATTTGTTGATGCCCCAGAAACCGATCCTTTTACTCGAACCATTTGCATGGCGCACCTGCTCAACCGCGATCAGCTTGCTGTCTGGTCTGAAATCACCGAAGCAGATATTGAAGTCATCTCCACATCCGTGCCAGCCCATGTCGTGCATTGGAAAACGTTATTGTTGAAACACACCGGAGGGACTCAGGCCGCGTTTAAGAATGACACCTTTCCGGAGCGCCACAAATTCAAAGCACTTTTTCGAGAATGCATCAAAATGTATACGCGGAAGAATCAACAGCGTAAACCCTCATGAAGCGAATGCACGTTTCGCTGGCATGGTCTGCTTAAAGCCTGCTACAATCCCCGCTTTAAACTTGCGAGAATAGTCTGCATGCCTAAATTCAGATACATAGCTCACGATATTAATGGCGATGAAAAATCGGGCATCGTAAATGCTTCCGATCAAACAACAGCCACAGAAATATTACGGGAAAAGGGCCTGTTTCCCTCTGAGATGCAGGAAACAATAATTCCGAGCCGGTCCGGCCGTAAAAAGAAGATCGCCGGCAGCGGCCTTGATATGAATATTCATCTGCCGGCTTTCCTAACGGTGGTTCAGTCCAAACAACTGATGGTACTAACGCGACAAATGGCCACGCTGATTCAGGCCGGTTTGCCGTTGCTACGCGGCCTTCATATCCTGAAGCGGCAGGAAAAAAATTCGGCCTTAAAAAAAGCGATTGGTGAGATTGCCGAAGCCATTGAAGGCGGCAGTACATTTGCGGATGCTCTCGCTCTACACCCTCGTATTTTTAATAAATTGTACATCAACATGGTCAAAGCGGGTGAAAGCGGGGGAATTCTCGACGTGGTTCTGGAACGCCTTGCTTCCTATATGGAGAAAGCTCAAAAAATAAGGAATAAGGTTAAAAGTGCCATGACCTATCCTATCGTTGTGCTGCTCGCTTCCTCTGGCATTATGATATTTCTAATGGTTGCCATTATCCCCCGCTTTGAGCAGATCTTTGCGGATATGCTCGAAGGAAGAAGCCTGCCTCCACTCACGCTTTTTGTAATGGGCCTTAGCGAGCAGATTAAGGAGGGATGGCCTATCGGATTGGGCATTCTTCTCCTCGGCATTTTACTTATCGCGGTTATGAAACGTTTTCGGACAGGGCGCATTGCTGTCGATTCCATTAAGCTCGCGGTCCCGCTTTTCGGCAATCTCGCGCGCCTATCCGCACTGGCACGATTTTCGCGCACGTTGGGAACCCTTATGCAATCGGGAGTGCCCATTCTGCAGGCCCTGCTGATCGTTAAAGAAACCCTCTCCAATGAAATCATCTCCGCTGCCGTCCTGGATATTCATGACAGCATCAAGGAAGGAGAGCCCATGGTTTCGCCTGTGGAGGCTAATCGTATTTTTCCCCCGATTTTCGGAGGCATGATTGAGGTGGGCGAAGAAACGGGCGAACTTCCGGCCATGCTACTTAAGATGGCCGACATGTATGAAGATGAGGTCGATAACACGGTCGCCGGCCTCAGTTCAATCATTGAACCCGTAATGATTGTCCTGCTCGCAATCGTCGTAGGCACTATTGTCATTGCCATGTTCCTCCCTATGGTGTCTATTATCGGAAACCTGAGTTAGTAGAGAACAAAACCATTTTATAAGGAAGAACTCATGAAAGCACTGCTCATTATCGCCCACGGAAGCCGCCGCAAAGAGTCCAATGATGAAGTACGCCGCCTATCAAAGCGGATTGCAAATAATGCCGGCCCGGCATTTAATCATGTTGAGTGTGCCTTTTTGGAGATCTCCAGTCCGCAGGTGGATTCTGCCGTGGCCGATCTTGTCGATGAAGGGGCCACTGAAATTAAGGTATTCCCCCACTTTCTGGCGGCAGGCACCCATGTTGTTAACGACATCCCACGGATGATCGATGAGGAAAAGGAAAACTTTCCGAATGTGCATTTCGAAGTCCTGCCACATCTGGGAGCCTTGCAAGGAATCAGCACATTAATCATTAATCAAATCTATAAAGGCACGCCCCGCAATCCAGAGATCGCCGCGCTGGAAACCGACTAGCGTTGCAATAAACCGTCCGTCACACCGTTTATTATTCCAGGCCATGGAGGAATAATAACATGTAGCCAGGTCTCACTGGCATCCGGTGAATATAATCCGCTGCATCTAGACGGCTCGGGATCTATTACTACGCTGGATCTTGTTGTTCACGATTTTTCACGCAACCGCGACATTCCCATTCTGGTCTATCTTCCCCACTCCACCAACACAGTACCCGTTGTTCTATTCAGTCATGGGCTTGGCGGATCCCGAAACAACATTCCCTATCTGGCCAACCATTGGACCGCTCGCGGATATGCCTGTGTATTCATTCAGCATTCCGGAAGTGATGAGTCGGTTTGAAAAACCGCTAAAGCCGTCAGCGGTCAATGGTTAGGAACTCGAAAGAACGCCACCGATTCCCGCAATCCGAATCATCATCGGGCCATTTTGGCGATTTCAACCGCCTTCTGGGATGCCTATCTGCTGCAAAACAAGGAAGTGCAAATTTGACTGAACAGCAGTAAAGTGAGTTCAGTGCTCGAAAAACAGGACTGGTGGGCATTTTAATTTCAGAACGTATGCGTCTCTTCGGCGACCGCCTTGACAGGACTACGCGTTCTGAGTTTCGCGGGATGTTTTCCACTGAGCTGGCGTCCAACTGGCAGCCTCCGCC
>JADGFE010000150.1 GCA_016744085.1 Kiritimatiellales bacterium
AACACTTCCCGGATTCGTAGAGGCGATTGCTGCGAATGGAAACAACGCATTTTCAATGCTGATGCGACGATGCTAAGCTCATATAGAAAGACCGTGAAGCACATAGCGTTGCTTGCTACTTTGAGGTTTATCGGGAATGGTCATTCGAATTAACCTCATGTCCAATGCCGGAACAAGATAGGCCTCATGAAAATTCCATCTATCTTTCAATGCCAGTTTTTTCATTAACTCATCGCGCCCCACCTCCCCCTTCATATTCTAGAGCAAGGCCATCACTTGTGGGGTAACCTCCCTTGGTAAAGCAAACTTTATACGGAATACACCGGGGAAATTCTCCAATAAGGATTCCGGTAACCCGGCCTCCCGGCACGTCTCCAGAATCCGTTGAATACCGCTGCCATATCGTTCAATCAAACCAAGGTCGTAAAAAGCCTGAGCAATCAGCTTATTCCGAGGCTTGGAGGAATGTTCAGGATTAAGAAAATCTTCAACCGTCACCCCGAACGGTAAAATCCCGGGCTCCAAACCTGTAGCTCATCTTCAAATATCTTGATCTGAATATCCGCCGTATCACCATAGTCACGATGCACAATGGCATTAATTACTGCTTCGCGGAGGGCCAGCAGTGGATAGTCCCAGATTTCCTTGCGCTGTGGTTCGCCGCTGATTTCAAACCGGACATGCATGTTTTTTTTGATAAACTCAACCGTCTCATCCACTTGGTTAATAATGGACCCCTCAATCATCCGATTAGAAAAGCGTTTAAGCACAACAGCCTATAATTATGCAGCGTCTGCACCTCCGGCACCTTTTCCTTTGCGCAGGCCCAATAGATCGAAGGGGAGATCAGCGGAAAGGTATTATGGCTCAATGCACCACATCCGGATTTTCCGATTGCAGCAAATTCCTGAATTCACGATAGGTCTCCCAATTCCAAAGCGTCTGAATAGAAGCCTTTAGCAGTTGGCAAATAGCTTATTGCTCGAAGCTCCAATCTCATTATTCGTCCTATAGAATGGGATTACGACCTGCCCATGTTCTTCGAGCATGCCCCGCTCGTCCTCGACTAAAGCATCCTCGCCGCCCGCCTGCTGGTAATAATTATGGACTTGGATAATTTTCATCTAACCTTCTAACGCCAATACATAAGCGCATTCGATCTCTTCCAACCGTGTCTTCCAAGTCATGTTCTTACAAACAGAGGAACGAGCAACTCGCCCCATCTTCAAAACAAGAGACTCATCTTGAGCAAACGCCCTCATGGCCTGCGATAATTCACGAACAGCAATTTCCGGAGAGACAGACGAAGCCCTGAATCCACTCCCCTCGACGCACTGCAATGCAGGTCCGCCAATATCCAATGTGATAGCAGGTCTTCCCGCCGCCATCGCCTCAAGGACAACGTTCCCAAAGGCCTCGTGCAAGGCCGGGTGTACAAGCACATGACATTGTGACAGCACATCATAAACTGCATCCAATGAAGGCAGAGATTCAAAAAAGCGGATCTGCTCTCCTATTCCAATCTCTTGTGCCAACTTTTCCAACCGATCCTTGCCGAAACCATTTGCAATGATCCAATATTCCGCATTTGGCAACTGGGCTTCTGCAAATGCCTGCAAGCCCAGATAAAACCCCTTCCAGTGCAAGGGTCGTCCCATACTTAAAAACCGGAGTTTTCCCAATGGAGGAGAACTCAAACTTGATAACTGAACAAACTGCTCATCAGTTAACGCGCACTGAGGTACGACGCTAACATGTTTGCATCCGATCCGCCGCAATCGCGCTGCTGTTTCCTCCGTTGAGGCTAAAGTTATCGAACTCTTTTGTGCAGTTTTACGCACTGCCGGATTGTGCTCCCCAAACCACCGAGCCAAACTACGAACAGTTTCAAAAGTACGCTCTTTTCTGGACAAGCCTGAAAGAAAGGCCCGCGGCATGGATTCGCCACCACCAACGGTTCCCCACACAAAAGGAATACCAAGCCGGGGCAGCATACTGGGTACCCAGTATTTCCCGAACGTCACATGATGTGCCAAGTCAAACTTTTCCCGGAGATGGGCCCTTTTGATAGTATTCCAACAAAACAACTGCCAGAGATAGTAATACAACTGTACTCCCCTACCTCCCTTCTTCCACCATCTCGCCCACTTCGGCAGATCGTAATAGATTAATTTAAGCCCCGGAGCGGGAGCCTTTTCTAACTCCGCTTCGATCACCTCCCGATTATTCGATCGAGTCAAGACCCACACTTCGTGCAACTTCACCATCTCAGTGGCTACATTCCATCCGACGCCTGGTTCAGATCCTTTCCCAGGTTCGCAAGCATAAGCGGAGATCAGCACACGAAGGCGCTTAGGTTGGGCACTGGGCATTAGGCTTTCGGCAATAGGTTTCATAGATTTTTAGGAATTCGGATTATAGGTTAAAACTGAAAGAGGTGACTTTTTGGTATCGGTCAGATTGCTGACACAACATCTTCTTAAACGCTGATATTTTATATTTGAGAAAGAATCCTTGCCGGATTTCCAACTGCGACTGCACCGGGAGGAACATTTTTTAAAACAACAGAACCTGCCCCGATTTTTGCACCTTTCCCGATATGTATTGGACCAAGAACAAAAGCGCCCGCACCAATATCTACATCGTCTTCAATAACCGGACACGGGCCGTAAAACTCTCGATTTCCGATCGTCACATTATGCCGCAACTGTACATTTGCACCGATGACAGACTGATCATTCACAACCATCCCCTGCCCATGCCAAATAACCAAACCAGGCCCAACCTTTGTTTTCTGTGGCAATTCAATCCCGAGAACCCATTCGATGCAAAATCGATACAAAATGAGATACGGAACGCAGAGTAGCCAAAGAAGAAAAAAAGGGCCTTTTCTGAAACCAGCAAACAGGTTTGCAAACCGAAATGCAGTGACCACAATCAAGCCTTTCATATTTCCTGAGTTGGCTTTCCTGTCCGCTTTCAATTTAGATGAAAAAAACATCAATCTATCTCCCACATATTCATTCGCCACTTCTGAATCGGATGGTCGTCCCCAACGGTTTGTTGTAAACTCACATAGGAGCTCAACAGCCCAAGTTTTATAATTGATGGCGCCGAACTTCCAAGCATAGGACGCAGCGTCTCATACAAATAACCCAAGGTCCGTTCCGGGGACCATTTCTGACATAAGTAAGCAGTTTGTCCTATGAAATGAATCAAATCAAAAAAGGGGAAGCCATCAACACAGCCTTCTTCCCAATCAATCGAACATAACAATCCATCTTGCAGGCGAAAAATATTCCACGGCGCGAAATCTCCATGCTGAATAACAAGAGGCCAGGCACGCTTCCGAAGCGGAAAAAGAATTTCTTCGAAATCCTGTAACCTCATCACTGATGACTGGTGACTGATTCCGCCCTTCACAGTCCTGTCTCCATCTCCAACTACCTGTTCACGCAACCGCACTATTGCTGGATGATCACCAATTGCGAAGATTTCAGCCCGCACATTCAACCCTTCTAAATACGTATTTAGTTCCACCATTATCCCATCGTCTTCTGGCGTAATAGCAGGAAGCGAAGCATTTAACATCTTCCCATCAACCAGAGATAGAAGCATAGCCTTATTTCCATCAAGGTCGCTATATTTCAAGAGCTTGGGGCCGCAACCCTCGGGCAGTTTTTTTAAGACCTTAGTTTCAACTTTTATTTTTTCCGCGGCAGCACTCGTAGTAGCGACCTTTAGATAACCAACCAATTGTTTTCCTGCCCATAATTGCACGGTAATCTTACGCGTTGGCCCTGGCGTCCCAAGTAAAACAGAGGAGTGGGTTATATCCGGAAAAAAATCATAAATAAATTGATGTAGCTTCTCGTTGTTTTGATCGGAAAGCTTTGAAACTAAACCGAAGAGGGCACGAACACGCTGGAGCATTCGCCAAGGCTTTGCCCGAATCGAGAACGCTGGATAGAATTTACTTAATCGCCAGCGAAGTCTTCGGTCGCATAATGGAACCAGCAACTTTGGATTTTCTACCGTTGGGAGTATCGCTGCTTGTTCCGCCCCAACCACATATTTTAAGGCTTGTGATAGGATCTGTTCATTTACTGAGACTGACATCTGTTCTTTGTCGTCACTCATAATAAGTCTATGACTTACCGTTCCGCTTAGGCGAACGATCACCCATATAACCAAGAACGATCCGTTCAACATCAGTGACTACTTTTTCCAACGGCTGGGAGGCATCAATTACATGGCCATTCGGAAGTCTATCAGCAAGAGTCTTGTATGCCTTCCTTTGGCGGGTGCATTCCTCGAAAGAGACTTCTTTTTTACGTGCCTGAAGGATTTCCGGATCTGCATCAAGACAGAAAACCAGATCAGGCTTTTTTACAAAAATATAGCCCACCTTTACGACCCAGCTTGGCAAATTCATGCGATACCGCCGTAGGTCGATAAAGAAGTCATAGTAGTAGCGATCGATGATTACCATCCCGCCTCGGTTCAACACAGGGTTTACATGAACCCACCAACCCCAAATAAAGGGCAAATAATGATATACAAAATACATGATACTCAACGGAACGCTACGAGGAGGGTATGCATGCGGATCCTCCCTCGGGGGACTTCCATTTTTCTGAGGCACCGGTTTCCAGTGGCAGTGCAATCCTATGGCTGACTCAAAACGGCATGAAAGAGCTTCTTTCAGTCCATCCGCCACACTGGTTTTTCCGCATCCATCAGGACCAAAAAATACTATTGATATTCCCCTTAAACCCATCGCCCTAACCTTTCCAACACTAAGAATTACCTTTTCCAGAACATAATTGGTGCATAGACTTCATCACAAGATCACAAAAAAGAAGTGCCCCTTCATCCTGGGTGACTTCATGGCATGTATCTTCGTCGTTCCAGACCATTCTGAGTTTCTCATCGCGCAAACTCACACTCAACACATCAACATTTAAGAGGCTGTTTTTATTTCTATCGCCAATACGTTGTCCTTTCTGGCGCATGGTCAAATTTACGTTTGCCGAGTTTAGAAGGGAATCGAAACCCCAGCCTCTTCTCTCTTTTTCTGAGAACAACCTCACTTGAGCAAACACCAACCGTTTTTTTACCGTGGCTTTAAAGTCTTTTAAGATATCCTTTACCAAATGTATTTCGATCTCCGGCGAAAAAAAGATATCAACAACTGGTGCTCGTTGCCTTAACAGCAACTTACCAGCGACCTTATCTTTGATCCACTGGATAGAAACGCCCTTGAACACCCGTCCCTCATAAACACTTCTAAAAAAAACTTTTCTACGAAGGGCTTGAGTAGCCTTTTTTAATTCCTCTACATCCCCACCACGCAAAGCTGACAAAAAATGTCGAGCTGTCTCTACGTCAACAAAATGGCCCAACCGACCGGGAACAAACTTCTCCTCCTGTCCGATCAAACTCCATTCCTGCGGTTTTGATGCCAATTTTTCCCAATTTCCAGTAAGACACTGAATTAATACTCGCTTAACAAATCCCGCCCATACAGCACATCTAAGTCCATTACGAATTTCAACTTCCTCGTCCTCAAACGGTCCGTCAACCAGCCCAATTCCATGCCACGTGAGATACGAAACAAAATCAATTTCAAAAGCAACGATACCGCATGGAGCATGCTTACTTGCAATAACCTGAGTAACATTCCACGGTAAAGGTACAAAGCAGACCTTCCATCCATCCTTCACCAATATCTTTTCGACTATTTTGGATGCCTTTATCCGATCATTTTCTTCAACAAGAACATCGAAATCCCGTCCGACAGCAACAGGATACCCTTCTCCTCCATGCATTACCGCCCACGATATGGATGCATTCGTTAATGACTCAAATACCTGATCTGCAGCTTCTAGGCGAAACTTCGTAATATCATTCATGGGGTCTTTGAGTCCTACTACGCAAACGCTTGAAACAAAAAGATGGAGAATAAAACAATGCAATCAGCAGAAGCACAACAAACATAATATATTGTTGACCACTTAAAGCTGATGCAGCCCTTCGCCAATTAACTTTCCCTGCATCTTTACGATACTCGCTCCAACGGGTCCACATTCCCCGGCGGGTTCGTTCAGCAAGAAACTCCTCCCATGAAGGCTCCGGAAGATTCTTCCGACGCCTTCGAATACACTGCTTTAGATATCTCCAATGAACCAATAATTCAAAAGCCCTCGTAGTCGTGGCAGCTTCTCCATGAATTCGATATTGCATTAATTTTTCAGAGAGGATCTGAATACCGTATCCACTTTCCACAATACGATTATACAAATCTACATCCTCGTTCACTCTACAACTATCCGAATACCCTCCGACCCGATTCAATACAGCAATGGAAATCGCGGGGTGATGAAGACCGCCTACAATATACTGTTGGTTACTCTCATCTAAATAAAACGGCACCCTAGGCAACTCGGGGGTCGCCCGCCCAATAACTCTAGAATCGGATGCGATTAGTTCAACAGCAGAAGTCACTATGCCAACATTTTCGGTGCACTGACTTAAATAAGAATAAATCGACTCCAGCCTATTTGGCAACATGATGTCATCGCCATGCATAACCACGATCCATGTTGCGTTTGCTTCTTGAACACCAGCATTCATAGCGGAACCTGGCCCGCTATTTTTTTGATTTATCGCTTTTATACGAGTATCTCTTTGAGCGTAGCTCCGAATTATAGACTCAGACTCATCAGATGACCCGTCATTCACAATAATAAACTCAAAATCAGTCCATGTCTGACGAAGAACACTCCCG
>JADGFE010000004.1 GCA_016744085.1 Kiritimatiellales bacterium
CGAGAGTACAAAAACAAACCGAGAGGGAATTGTCTACGAAAATCGGTTTTTCATACCCGCATTGCCTAAAGGGCCTGTAGATGAAAAGACCATGGATTATCTCACTCGTTTGAGATTCTTGATTCAGGAGATGGATTGTCTCGCAGATGAAGCAGGTGTGAAAACACTCGGTGCAGGCCTTAGATATTTAAGGTTTGTGTCTGAATTTAGGGGCTTGCGCTATATGACTGCTTGGGGTACTTTCCAACGCTTTAAACCGCACGGCAACACACCGCCAATGGTTGCAAATCACGATATAAGCTTGTAACTGGAACGACGGTGTATGTGCATGGAAAAATGAAAATACAACATAAAGGAAAATAATATGGGTTTATTCAACCTGTTCAAATCAGCCAAAACAGTGCTGGTCGTCGACGCCGTATCTCTCAATGAATCTATGGGAATGAAAGGCAAAGTTCCGCCGCGTAACCAGCTGCAGATGCTCCGTCGGTTGTCGCGTTTTTCACAACGTGAAAAAATTGAAATCATTGCAGTACTGTCTGGATCTCCATTGAATAAAGCACCGGCAGGAAAGAAGTTTGAAGGAATTGTTGTGCTCTATAGCAAGTCTGTTGATCAGCATGCCAAGTTCATCGCAAGCACGGTTTCTGGTAAAGGATCCGGTGCGGTTCTTGTTTCTGGAAATGCTGCTACGGAAAAATTTGCCGGACGCACAACCAAGAAAATGCGGATTAGTACGTTCCGTAAAGCCTTTGATGTAGGTGGGGATAATGAGGGGTCTGATCGTGGAGATGCTAATCGCGGTCGCAATAACAACCGTCCTCCACGCCGCCGGCCAGCCAAGCAACAGAATAATAACAAAGGTAACGAGCCGAAGAAAGAGCGCCCGCCTAAGCAAGCTTCTGAATCCGATGCCATTAATGAATTGATCGACCTCGTCGATTAGGTTGCTGCATGACGGCTCCAAGCCGCTATATATTTTGCGACATTGATGGCACGTTGCTGCATGCCAAGGGTTCTGGAAGTGCTTCTTTTGGTGAAGCCTTTCAGAAGGCCTATGGTGTGAAGGTTGATTTGGGGCACATCAGTTTTGCAGGTGCTACGGATCTTCGTGTGGTTGAGCAATTGGTTCGTGAAAATAATTTAACGTTTGATCCGATTCGTACTGCTCGTTTTTTTGAACTGCTTCCTCAGTATCTGGATCAGAATATGACCCGCTTCCCTCCTATTGTATTTCATGGAGTCAGGGAGTTTCTAGAGCGTGTTTCCCGGAATTGGGCGTTAGGATTGGTCTCTGGAAATATTCGGGAATGTGCTTATCTAAAATTGAAGCACGGCAGTTTGGATCAGTACTTTACTCGTGTAGGCGGGTTTGGTGACGACGATGGAAATCGTAATCGCATGGCAGCTCTGGCTCTGGAGCGGGCGGGCAATCCCGTAGAAGCGTTTTTATTGGGTGATACACCATCAGATATTGAGGCCGCTAAGGTTAACGGGATGGTTTCTGTTGCGGTATGCAATGGTCAATTCGATCGAGCAACACTTGAGGCTGAGTCTCCTGATTTGATTGTGGATTCGTTTGAAGACGCTGAACATTTATTTCAGGCACTCAACGTATGAGTACAAGTTTTGATAATCTAACCCCCGACCGCATTCTCGATGCTATTGAGTTGGGCATGGGCTGTGCCCTCACAGGATTGACGTCACCGCTTCCAAGTTACATTAACCGGGTTTACGAACTTCAATCGCTGGAAGGGGAGCGTCTAATAGCAAAGTTCTATCGCCCGGGGCGTTGGAATAAGGCAACGCTACAGGATGAACATGACTTTGTGCTCGATTGCGCGGCAGAAGAAATTCCGGTAGTCGCTCCGCTACAATTGGCCTCCGGAGGAACGATTGGAGACTATGAAGGAATACTCTATTCGGTATTTCCGAAACGGTCGGGTCGCGAAATGGAGCTGCATACAGATGAAGATTGGCGCAGGCTAGGTAGTCTTGTTGGGCGGATTCATCTGGCGGGAACCAAAAGGAATGCGGATAACCGATTACAGATGCATCCTGAAACCACGACGATACCTGAAATAGGAACCCTGCTGAATGGAGACTTTATGTCTGCGCATCAGGCCGCCCGTTTCAAGGAGGTAACCTCCCGAATTACCGATATTGCCTTGCGTGAATTTGAAGATGTTGAATTGCAACGTATTCATGGGGATTGTCATCGGGCAAATGTTCTCGAGCGGTCTGATGAAGGGCTTATGGTGATTGATTTTGATGACATGGTAATGGGGCCAGCTGTTCAGGATGTTTGGTTGCTGCTTCCCGGGCATGCAAATGATACGCGCCATGAGATTGATTTAATTATCGATGGCTATGAACAGTTCATGGATTTTAATGATCGGCAGCTTCGTCTGATTGAAATCCTGCGTGCAATGCGTATTATTTATTTTCTGTCTTGGTGTAGCACGCAGGTGGATGATTTCAAGTTTCAGAATAACTTTCCCGATTGGGGGAGCGATAGGTTTTGGCAACAGGAGGTTTCGGATCTGGAACACCAGTACCATGCCATTCTTAATGATGAACGTTTGAATGGAACGTCTGGAAATTATTGGCAGTAAAAATATAGGTAGAAAAATATCACGAATCACAAATCATGGATTAAAAATGAGTATTAGTAGAACAGTTAACATTTCTTGCCCTTCCTGTGGTACACAGCAGGACGTGCAGTTGTATGATGCGATCAATGTGGAGGCGGAGCCTGAGTTGAAGGATGCGTTAATGCTGAATCAACTGAATCGGGTAGAATGTTCCGATTGTGATCTGAGCTTCCGTGTCGACCTGCCACTGCTCTACAACGACCCAGCAAACAATGTTTTGATTCACTGGGTTCCGGAAACAGAAGAAGCTTCCCGAGAAGAGATTCTTGAGGAATTCGACCGCTCCATGGAGCAGATGAACGAAATGATGCCTGCCGATGCCGAAATGCCGAAAGTCCGGTTGGTGACATCACGCGTTGAATTGGTGGAACTTATATTTCTGATTGAAGCGGAGTTGAACCATCGGGTGGTTGAATACATTAAATACAGCATCTATACGCGGAATATGGAATCAACGAATCCTCAGAAATTCCGCCTGCTGCTGAATGTTCAGGATTCTACCGATGAAGAGTTCTGCTTTGTGAAGCAGGACGTAGAAAGTCAGCAACTGGGCGAGATACTCCGCTACGGACGCACGTCTTATGATTCCATGTGTGAACTGCATGAAGAAAACCCGGAAGAGTTTCTTGATATGTTTCCGGGGCCTTGCATCAGCGCCCGGAATGTATTAATCGAAGACGAAGAGCTCGATCGGTAGGATACAAAAAAAGCTCCGCAGAACGGAGCTTGTCGCGTTATAAGAAAGAACGCCCTATTTTAGTTTGCTCTGAACCACGCTTAGGTTGGACTCGGCAGTTTGCGACCAACCGCTGTTCGGGTAGAAGGTAATAATGTCTTCGTAGATCAGTTTTGCTTCAGCAAATAGTTCCAGCGTTTCCAGGCATCGGGCTTTTTGAATCAGAGCAACCGGCGCAAGGTGTGTATCTTTATGGGTCTCCGCAAATTCTCCATAGTGAATGTGTGCTTCGCTGAGTTTTCCTTCAGCTTCCTCGCAGGTAATCTTATTAAACGCCGCCTGCATTGCCATTTCATGTTTGGGATAATCCCGGATGAAATCAGAATACAAGGCATTGGCTTCAGCAACATTGCCGGAGTTAAAGTTTTCCTGCGCGAGCCCCATAAGAGCCAGTGGTGCAGATGGAGTGGATTCATACTCGTCGAGGATTTGCTGGAATTCTGACGCTGTGCGTGCGCGGATCAATGCGGAGTCGGCTTGTGCATCTTTCTTGAGACGATTCGCCCGCATAAGGCCACTGACCAGAAAAATAGCACAGATGCCAAGAACAACAACGGCGGTTGGTTTGGCGTACTTCTTAAAAAACTTGAGTACTTCTGTGACTTCAGATTGCTCAAGCGCCTGTTGCTTCAGCAGCTCTTCATGCCGACGCTTTTCTTCTTCGTTCCGCTCCGTATGCGGCTCGTGTTCTTTTTTCTTCTTTTTACCTGTTTTGACAGAGGGAGCTGTTTTTGCCGGCTTTTTCACAGGTTGGGCTTTGGAAGCGGGTTTTGGAGCGACAACAGGTTTTGGCTCAGGGGCAGAAACGGGTTCCGGCTCTTTAGCAGGTTCCGAAATAGGCTCAGGTTCTGGAGTGGGCTCGGACTCAGGAATCGGATCGGATTCAGCAACGGGTTCTGTTTTAGCAACTTTTTCAACCGGCTGCTCTTCCGTCTTTTTTCCTTTGTTAATGCTGTTGAGCAACTCTTCGTGACTGCTCAAAAAATCCTGTTGTTCCTGTGGGTCATCTTTTTTTTCTTCGCTCATACTCTATCCGTCCTCACCTATGGTCTATATATCAAGAAAGTATTGTGTCGGTTTGCGGGTTGAATTCAAGGATTGTTTGACTGGTACAGATCAATAATTTCCAGAGCGGTTGGTTCCGCAGTAGGGCGTCCGTTGGTATCAATTTTATGTGTGATGGCTTCATACAGCGGTTTTCGGCTCTCTAGAAGTTCAATAATCTTGGCTTCTTTATCTCCGGCCAATAGGGGGCGGGCATCGTCATGCCTAACCCGGTCGAGTACGGTTTCTGCGTCAGCCAGAAGGCAGACTACCAGTCCGTTTTTCTCAAAATTCTTAATATTATCAGGGTTAAGGACAATGCCACCGCCCGTGGAAATAATCTGTCCGCTTCCAGTCGCGAGTTCTTGTGCAATGGAGCGTTCCAGTGCGCGGAAGGCTGGTTCGCCATCGTCAGCGAAAATATCGTTAATTGATTTTCCGACCCGTTCCACGATCAGGCTGTCCATGTCCAGTAGGGGCATGCCGGTTTTATCAGCAATCAGTTTTCCTACGGTGGTTTTTCCGGTTCCCATGAATCCGACGAGTACAATATTACGCATTTTTATTTCCTCCCTAATATCCAGAAACAGAAAAAACGCTCCAATAAGGAACGTTTTTTCAAATTCAGCTTAATGTATGAATTATGCAGCGTGTTCGCGAAGTGCTGCGCGGATCTGCTGGACATTCATGTGCACAAGCTGCTCTTCGGTAATACCGACGCTGATAAGGCGTTTCTTCTGTTCCATCAAGCGACGACGTTTGAAACGGGCCTTTTTCACTGGGCGGCGCAGTGGCTTTTTGCGCATTGCTCTTCTAATTCTCATGGGAAACCTCTTCCAATTCGTTGGTTAAAAAATCAGTGACGGAACCTACACGCCAGCAACTAGGCACGCAACCCTTATTTCCGGGAAAATTACCTGAAAAAATAAGGGATTTTAGCCGTTCCTAGGGATAATCCAAGTCTGCCAGTTCACATTCCACAACGGGGACGTCATTCCAGTTAGCAGTAGGGAGCCTAATTGTGGCAATAGAGCAAGTTGGCATATTCGTGATGTGTTCGCCGGTTAACTGGCCCGCTAGCCAGCTCATCGAAGGGTTATGGCCAATTAGCATGGCCGAAGAGCACGTGTTTTCCAGGTTCTGCACAATCTCCAGCAGAGTGCTAGTTGCTGCTTCGTACATGGATTTCTTAAATAGTACCTCTTCCTTCGGAACATTCACATAGGGGGAAAGCGTTTCAAAGGTCTGCACTGCGCGCCAGGCCGAGCTGCAGATGATGCTTTCCGGCCGAATGTTCTTGTCCCGAAGTCGTTTGCCCATTTCATCGGCTTCGCGCCTGCCGCGTTCAGAAAGCACGCGGTCATAATCCGTCTGACTGGAATCCTGCCAACCTGAATTGGCGTGGCGGACGAGATAAAGAATTTTGGAATCATTCATGGGAACCCTCTAAATCAAAGCTGTTAGGCAAAAGGTCGCCGAGTGTTGTGGTGGCATATTCGTCGTCATTGGCCACATAAACTGGAAAATCTGGTCCGCAAAATTCCACCATTACCTGCCGGCATGCGCCGCAGGGAAATGGGGCAGCAGAACCGGATGCGACGATGGCGATGGCCTGAAATTCTTTTTTACCTGCCGCGATGGCGGAAAAAATGGCAGTACGTTCTGCGCAGTTAGTCAGCCCGAAAGATGCATTCTCCACATTACATCCACTGAAAATAGTTCTGTCGGCACATAACAGGGCAGCGCCAACCTGATATGTTGAATAGGGGGCGTGAGCGTTTTTTAATGCCTGCGTGGCAATCTCAATCAGTTCTTCGGGTTTCATAGTAGACCTTTCTTTGACAGAAAAATTTGGGACAGAAATATTCTGATTCTCCATCTATCTAATCGTTTTGAAGGTTAGTTCATTTGGGGAAATATTTATCCATTGAATGGCGTTCAGCGTTGTACTGTTCTTAAATTTTCGAAGATTTTTATGATACTGTTCCGATATGGTTTCAAACGTTGTAACCACTATGGCCGTTTTAGAATCGCCCAGCTCCATAGTTTGATTAGAAATGTTTTTCTTGTTGAGTCGGACGGCTATGCGGCCTTCTTTTGTGCCGCAAAAATGGTAAATTGCTTCTCGGTAGAGGGCGATATCCAATCCGCTTCCCCAGTCTTTCAGCATATCAGCGATTAAAGCTTGTTTTCGTTGGCCAAAACCTTCTGTTTCATTCCATTCTGAGGCATCTGTGTTGAATCTAATTCTATCTGCAGGCGTGAGAGATGTGTTAATGAATTCGTGCTCAACACGTTCAGTTCTCAAGTTGACGAGTTTGCCATGCTGCACCTCTGCAAGAAGAAGGTAGTTCAGTAATTGACTACGGTGTCTAGCATTCAGGGCATTTGCCGTTTTTAGCTCAAAGACGGCTCCTTTAGCTATGAGGAGATCCATGAAATAGGTTTTTTTAAAATCTCTAAAAGAAACGTGTGTCGGAACTTCACTTTGCGCTGTACCCAATTTCTCAGTTAGGGCGTTTTTGTATACTTTTTCATCGAATAGCCGTCCTAAAGTTTTATGAGTGGAGAAAACTTCCGCCATTACATCGTATGCAATTCGAGAAAACTCCTGTTGGGAAAGTTGAACTAATTCAGATTCAATTGAAATAGGCATACGTTTTAGTTTTTTAAAATTTCTGTCCCTAATTTTTTGTCAATTCCCCGAGCGAGCCAGGTCTTTCAGGAAGTTGGTGATGGTTTTCTTCATTCTCGGCATGGTCGCCGCAGCAGTTTCGTTGACATCCTCGTGGGTGAGCTTGGTTGGGCTGATTCCTGCGGCCCAATTGCAGACGCAGGAAAGTCCGGCCACCTGCATTCCCAATGCGTTGGCAATGATGGCTTCAGGTACGGTTGACATACCAACGGCGTCGGCGCCCATCACTTTGAACTGATTAATTTCAGCCGGAGTTTCAAAAGTGGGGCCCATGGTTGCAACATAAACACCGGTTGAATCTGCGCCTGCAGCCAGCAGTTTCTTGCGAAGTGGTTTGTCATAAACTTCCGACTGATCCGGAAAGCGCGTGCCGAGTTTTTCGTTGTAAGGCCCAATCAACGGGTTGGAACCGAGCATATTAATGTGATCGTCAATGACCATCAAGGATCCGGGAGGCAGGTCGGACCGGATGCCGCCGGAGGCATTCGTGAGTAAAACGGCGTCGGCTCCCATGCTATGTAATAAGTAGATAGGCAGAATGACAGGTGTCCATCCTTCTCCTTCATACCAATGGCGACGGCCCTGAAAGATAAAAACTTCCATGCCGTTGATTTCCGTGACCAGCAGTTTTCCTGCATGGCCCATCACGCCGGTTGATCCGAATCCGGGAATATCGGTATAGGAAATCTCCGTTCCCTGAAACCCCTGAACCGCTTCCGTCCATCCTGAACCAAGGATTACACCGCATCGGGGCTTTGCATTTGGGAGCAATTTTTGAAGTTGCTCTGAGGCGGCATCGAGTGTGAAAGGATCGATTTGTAGATTCATAGAGGTAACTTTACGGAGGTAGCGGGTTTTAATCAATCATGAGATTAAGTTTGAAACAGGCATAACATATGCACCAATGTTCCTGATTGAGTTTTTCTAAGGTTTTAATTGATGCTGAAGAAGCTATTCCCATTTTTAAACTGGCAGCTGTCAGGAGAAGGACTGCGATCTGATCTGATCGCAGGCTTAACGGTTGCACTTGTATTGATACCGCAGTCTATGGCTTATGCCGAGTTGGCAGGTCTGCCGGTTTGGATGGGTTTATATGCCGCTTTTCTACCGGTCATTATTGGTGGTTTATGGGGCTCTTCTGATCATTTGCAAACCGGTCCCGGTGCAACCATGGCGCTGATTATTTCTTCTGCCTTACTCCCGCTTGCCGCGGTTGGATCTGCTGAATACGCCTCCTTGGCAATTCAGTTGGGATTTCTTGTAGGTATTATTTGGGCTTTGCTGGCGTTGTTCCGGTTGGGCTTTGTGATCAATTTTTTGTCTCGTCCGGTTATTGAAGGGTTTATCAACGCCGGCGGTATATTAATTGCATTTTCACAGATCATTAAAATACTGGGCGTCCCGATGGAACGGTCAGGACAGATCTTCTACGACCTTGTCACCCTTCTACGTAATCCAAGCGACATCAATGTGCTCAGTTTAGTCGTTGGAGGCATTTCTCTGGCCCTACTTTTGCTGGGAAGACGATTTTTCCCAAAAATCTCTATGGCTTTGCTGATCGTCGTTGCTTCAGCGGCAGCAGTCTATTTTTTAGGCTGGCATGATCCCGCTCGTGTAGCTGCACCGCTGGCGATCGTGGGAGAAATTCCCGCCGGTCTTCCAAGGCCGATCTGGCCGGTTCCAAATGTAGAGAATTTATTTTTACTCTTACCGGGTGCGGTCACCTTTGCCTTTGTCGGCTTCATGGAAACATGCTCTGTGGCTCGTGGTATTGCAGCGAGAAGTCATCAGAAGTTGAATGTAAATCAAGAGGCTGTCGGACAATCGCTGGCCTCGTTTGCCGCGGCATTTTCGGGCGGGCAACCAATCAATGGTTCTTTTTCCCGTTCAGCATTAAACTTTGCCAGTGGGGCAAAGAGTGGATTGGCAACAGTTTTTACCGGAATTTTTGTTGCGGTATTTCTGCTCGTTTGCACGCCCGCTTTTTACTATCTGCCAAAAACTGTTCTGGCTACGATCATTATCGCGGCGGTGATTAAGCTGATGAACTTCAGGAAGCTAGCTTCGTTCTATAGAATTAATCGAGGCGATGGGTCAGCTGCCTGGATCACCTTCGGGGCAACACTCGTGTTTGCTCCTGAATTGGAGAAAGGCATTCTGCTGGGGGCATCGGCCTCCATTCTGTATCACCTTTTCCGAATGATGCGCCCGAATGTGGTAACCCTCGGCCGTCATCCGGACGGGGCGTTGAGGGATGCTCATCTGCATAATCTGGAAATTGACTATCTGCCGCTAGCCATACGTTTGGATGGACGGCTGTTTTTTGCCAACGCAACATACTTTGAAGATCAAGTGCATGAAGCGGTGGAGCGTGCACCGGATGTGCGCTATGTGGCCATTATCTGCGACGGTATTAACGCGATAGATGCTTCCGGTGCAGAAATGCTCAAGGAATTGCACGGGCAACTAAAGCACCGGGATGTTCAACTCATGTTCGTCGGCGTTAAAAATCTGATGCTTTCGATCGTTCGAACCAGTGGTCTGGAGGACCTTGTGGGTGCTGAAAACTTTTTCGGTACCTATGAAAATGCCAAGGAAGCTGTCGTTGGACGCCTTTCATCCACCGATCATTATTCCATTTAATCGCACGACAGTTGGGTGATTTTCAGCAGGACCTTACAGGCCGTTAGGTATTCCTTAATGTTCACATATTCCTCAACCTGATGGAATTTGTGTGATCCGGTTCCAAGCGTAACCGTTGGCAGGCCTTTCTCGTTAAAGTTGTTAGCATCGAGGCCGGCGTCCATCACCAGCGGGTTCGGTTTCAGTCCAATGGACTCGACCGCCTTGCTGGCAATTTTAACGCACGCTTCCGTCTTTTTAAGGCGGAAGGCATTGTAGTCAGAAATGGTCGTGAATTTGACCTTCCCGCATTTCCCTTTGTCGTTCGTGACGCTCTTCTCGGCCCTCTCAAAGCTGTCCTTATAAACCTTAACGATTTGTTTAAGAAAGGCCGGACTATGGCTCCGGCACTCGCCGGTCATGATGCAAACATCCATTACCTGGTTGTTAGATTCACCACCATTCACGGAACCTAGGTTAGAGGTGCCGAGCCGGTTGCCCTTAATGACTTTTCCGAAGTAACCTTTTTCGGAAATAAGAGCCATAGCCTTCGATCCAATCAAGCCGGCAGAAATACCTTTATGCGGTTCAAGACCTGCATGGGTAGAAACACCTTTGATATGTGCCTCCCAGCGAACAGCACTCATGGCGCCAATCACCAGCTCGTTCGGAAACTGTCCGTCGAGATTAAATCCCATCGTCGGATTGCCCAGATCCTTGAAGCGCACCACGCGAGAACCATGCAGTCCATTTTCTTCCGCAATCGGAAAAAGAAACGTAATCGGAGGATGGGGGAGTTTATTTTTTAGAATCGTTTCACAGAGTGTTACCATCGCCGCACAGCCGGAACGATCGTCGCCACCCAGTCCCGTGTTGCCCTTGGCGACAACCCGGTTTCCTTTGATCATCGGAACCGCACCCTTGCAAAGCGGAACCGTATCCATATGTGCTGAAAACATGATCCGTGGTGACGCCTTCATTGTGCCGGGCAATTGAACAATTAGATTGCCGATTTCAAAACCTTCGCCCAAACGCTTATGTGCATCATCGGTTTTAATCCACGCCTTTTTACATCCGGCGGCGAGCATGTTTTTCGTGATAGCTGCCACCACTTGCGATTCCTGCCCTGTCGGCCCTTCGATAGCCAGCAGCTCCATCAGGTGAGTCATGGCGCGGTCTTTATCGATCATAATAGTCCTTTGTTTTTGCATAGAATGAATCCTACCCATGTACACCAACGGGTCTACTAAAAAGAGAAACGTTACGTACAAATTCCTTAACCATTTCCTGCCCATAATTTCATCGTTCAGCAGCGGAGTAAGGCGCGAAGAGAGACTTAAAGTATTAAACCCCGCAGCCTTTATTATATCGTTGGTGATATGGAAAAGCGTCCAAAATGCGCAATATAGGGATAAAATATATCATATACGATATGGATGGGACGGGACATTCCTGCGCCGGTAGGTTCAAGAAGAAGCCTTTTTGGGCCGCCGTGGCTTTAGCGAGGGAGTAGGGCGAGTGTGTCTCGGACGGTGCAGGATTTTATACTAAAGCGTGGACTGGATATGTTTTTCATTAAAGGCGTAAGCCGTGCTACGAGATCATTTCTAAAATGAGTGGTGGCGGTTTTGCGGGATGGCTTGAGATATCGAATGCGTTTTTTAATTGCGGAAGCATTTGTGCGATATTTTCATGCCCGTTCGAATGGATGGTGCATAGGGATTCGCCCATCTCAACTTTCTCGCCGATTTTCTTAAGGTTCGAAATGCCAACGGCGTGGTCGATGGAGTCGGTGGTTTTTGCGCGGCCGGCTCCGAGCAGGAGAGCGACGCGGCCGATGGCTTCGGGATCGCATTTGGAAATGAATCCTGAAGAGGGAGTGGGGAGCGGGATTTGTTTTTTGGCGACGGATAAGTCGGCGTCGATATTGCCGCTGTGGCAGGCGACCATTTGTTTGAATTGTTGAAGGGCTGAACCATCGTGAAGTTTTGCTTCGATTCCGGGATCGTCGATCCTGACTACAGCGAGCATGCGGGATGCGAGCTCCATGCCATCCCTTTTCTTTTCAATTATCCATTGTGGCAACCTGAATGCAGGATAGTGCGAGGGTTGTTTTATGTCACACAATTATATAACCTTTTCAGTTGTATGTAATGTGCGGAGATACTGCTGATGGGTAAGAAGAGGCTATTTTGGGTCGTGATGCTGCTTTGTTGTGTGGAGGGAGCGTGGGCGCAGGCGCCGGGGAGGTTGAAACGGGTTCGCGTGGGGATTTTTCAGGTGGAGCCGCTGAACTATATCGATCAGGACGGCAAGGCGCAGGGGATTAATCCAGACCTGCTGCGTGAAATAGCGCTTCAGCGAGGTCATTGGTGGCCGGAGTTTGTGCCGGTGACGTGGGCGGAGGGTCTTGAACTGTTGGAAAATGAGGAGCTGGAGTTGATGGTTTCGGTTACCTATACGCCGGAGCGGACAAAGTTTCTGGATTTCTCCAAAACATCGGTGCTGGAATTACGCAGCCAGGTGTTCATGCGGCCGGGAGCGAATGTTGATCGTTTTCTGGATTTTAAAGGTTTTCGCGTGGGGATCATGAAGGAAGGGATTCATGGAAAAAACTTCATTAATTTAGCGGATGCATACGGGATTGATTATGAGGTGATTGAGTATGATTCGCACCGGGATATTTTCCGGGCTTTGGAGCTCAACGAAATTGAGGCAGGGGTTGCGCCCAGCCATGTTGGGTTGCGGCAATCGCATTATTATAACGTGGAAGGAACGAAGGTTCAGTTCGCTCCTGCGCGTATTCATTTTGCGACGAAAAAAGGATGCAATGAGGACGTGCTTGCCGATATTGATGTGGTTCTTACGGAATGGCAGGAGGACCAGAATTCATATTATTACTGGAGGCTTGATCATTGGTTTGGCGCTGAAGATCGATGGGGGCGCACAGTTCCGCTTTGGTTGAAGATTGCGGCCGGAATTTCGGTTGTCACGGGATTTTTGTTTTTGATTCTCATTTGGTTGTTTAAGCGGCAGGTACGGTTGCGAACACATGAACTTAGTACTAGCGAAGAGCGGTATCGAATGATTGTGGAGAATCAAACGGATCTGGTTGTTAAGGTGGATGTAAAAGCACGCTTTTTATATGTGAGCCCATCGTATTGCGAGGTGTTTGGTAAAACCGAAAAAGAACTGTTAGGGAACGCTTTTCTTCCTTTGGTACACGAAGAGGATCGTGCTTCTACCGAGAGTGAATTTGCAAAAATATTTAAACCGCCACATGTCGCCTATATGGAACAGCGAGCGATGACCCAAAAGGGCTGGCGATGGTTTTATTGGCAAGACTCCGCTCTTCTTGATGAACAAGGAAACGTTACTGAAATTATTGGCGTTGGTCGGGATATCACTGCCCGAAAAGAGGCGGAGTTGGCCTATCGGGAAAGCAACGAGCGGTTGCATCTGGCAACACAGGCTGCGCAGATTGGAATCTGGGAATATGACATCGCCAATGATCAGCTGATTTGGGATGAGCAAATGTTTAAACTTTATGATGTTGATAAGGCATCGTTCTCCGGAATTTTGGATGACTGGCGAAATACCCTGCATCCAGAGGATGTGCCTTCAGCCAGCCAGCGATTTGCCGAAGCTATGGACAGTGGTGAGATATTGGATACTGAATTTCGGGTGATTTGGTCGGATGAATCTATTCATTTTATTCGTTCTTTAGCGATGATTGATAGGGATCTGAAAGGGAATCCCAAGCGGGCTATTGGAACAAACTGGGATGTTACGCGCAACAAGCGGATGATTTCAGCAGTGCAGGAAAGTGAGCAGAATTATCGACAGCTTTTTGAAAATATGACCACCGGATTCTTCCTGTTTGAGGTGGTATTTGATTTGTCCGATAAACCAGTGAATTACAAAATTGTTCAGGCCAATTCTGCTGCGGAAGATATTACCGGAGCAAAGCGTGAGAATATGGTGGGCAATTTATTCACTGAAGTTTTTCAGCCGATGGAATCGTATTGGATGGATATTTTATCGAAGGTTGTGGTTACCGGAAAACCTTCCTCATATGAAAATCGTGCTGAAGCAGTGGATCGGGTTCTTTCCACCTGGATATTTGTTCCGAAGCCGGGGTATGTAGGCGTGGTGTTTTCCGATAATACGGCACACCGTACTGCTGAGGATGCCGTGCTGCGAGCGCAGCAACAGCTGCAACATATTTTTGATAATACAAAAGATATCATCTTTCAGATCGATCTGCAGGGGAACTATATTTATGTGAACTCCGCGGCTGAGGAATTAACGGGTTATCCGGTGGATGAGCTGATCGGGATGAATATGATGGATCTGATTGTTCCGAAGTTTCATGTGCTGACGGAGGAGTGGTTGAAACGACGGATCGATGGGGATCCGGAAATGGGTAATTTTTCATTTGAAATTCTACATCGCGAGGGTCATCGCATATGGCTGGAACTGGCTGCGAATGGCGTATTCGATTCGCAAGGGAGACTGGAAGCTGTTCAGGGAGTCGCACGCGACATTACGGAGCGTAAAGAGGCCGAGCAGGCATTGACAGAATCGCGACGTTTTCTACGAACGGTCATTGATGCGATTCCTTCGCGTGTTTTCTGGAAAGATCTGAAGTCAAATTATCTGGGGTGTAATATATCTTTTGCTGAGGATGCCGGTTTTAATGAACCGGATAAATTGGTTGGGAAAAGTGATTACGATTTAAGCTGGTCGAAAGAAGATGCCGATGAATTTCGAAACGATGATTATGAGGTGGTCAGCAGCGGAGTGCCTCGGCTGAATATTCAGGAGCGTACAATAGATCCAAGTGGCAGTATCAATTGGCTTAATACCAGCAAGGTGCCGATGCGTGACAGTGCCGGAACGGTTATTGGGTTATTGGGAACCTATGAGAATGTTACGGAGCAAAAGTTGCTGCAGGAAGACCGTCTTCGTTTAACGGCAGCTATCAATCAATCGGCAGAAGCGATCGTTGTAATGGATATAGAGGGCGTCATTCAATACGTAAACCCTGCCTTCGAAACCATCACTGGTCATGCCAAGGCGAAGGCGATTGGCGAAAACCTGTCTATCATTAATAATGGTATGCAGGACGATGGTTTTTTCTCTTCTATCTGGAAAACCCTCCGGGTGGGGAATACATGGCGGGGCCGTATTGTTAATAAGACCGAAGACGGCGGGCGTAGTACGTTTGACACGGTGATATCGCCGGTGCGGGATGAAAATAAAGCGATCGTTAATTATGTGGTGACGATTCATGATATTACTCAGGAATTGGAAATGGAAATCAATCTGCGGCAGGCTCAGAAAATGGATGCCGTTGGGCGTCTTGCTGGTGGCGTGGCGCACGATTTTAATAATATTTTGCAATCGATTCTTGGTTTCAGCGGGATTCTTTCTGCCGAGCTGGAGAGTGGGACCTCTCAGTATAATGATGTCGAAGAAATTCGAAAAGCCGCTCGTCGAGCGGGTGACCTGACCCGGCAATTACTGATCTTGAGCCGGAAGCAGCATGTTGAGTATTCGGTTCAGCATATGAATGAAATTGTTAAAATGAATGAAGGCATGATGCGCCGCCTGCTGGGTGAGCGTATTGAATTTAAGTTTGAGTTGAGTGAGCCGCTTAGGCCGGTTCATGCAGATCGAAGCCAGATCGAGCAGATTTTGCTAAACCTGTTTATTAATGCGCGGGATGCTATGCCGGATGGCGGCTGCTTGTCGGTGCGGACCCATGATCTGGGGGATGAAATCACCGATGGCCTTGATACCAACTTTCAGAATGCCGGAGGCTATATTTGCCTGACGATTTCGGATACTGGGTGTGGAATTCGAAAAGAGGTTCAGGCTCATATGTTTGAACCCTTTTACACGACGAAGCAGGTGGGTAAAGGTACCGGACTGGGACTGTCGGTGGTATATGGGATTATTCAACAGCACGCGGGTAGGATTGATGTTTCAAGTCATGTGGGTGAAGGCTCTGAGTTTAAAATCTATTTGCCGGCTCTTGATGAGGATGACGCTGCTCTGAAAAACACCGAGATTCCGCGTGAGTCTGCGGAATCTCCGGAAGGGCATGGTGAAAAAATTCTTGTGGTGGAGGATGATACGGTACTGCGGGAGCTGAGCGAACGTATGCTGGGTGATGCGGGATATTCTGTTGTGTCAGCTGATGGGGCGGAGTGTGCTTTGGAGCTGTTTAAAGAGGGCGGTTCCAGCATACAACTTTTGTATGCTGATGTGATCCTCCCGGATGGTAATGGTGTTGAGCTCGCTGAGCAACTGCGAGAAATGCATGCTGATTTAGCGGTGCTGTTGTGTAGTGGTTACTCGCAGGATGAAGAGACGCATGCGACGATAAGTACACATGGATTCCACTATCTTGAAAAACCGGTTGCCACCATTCAGCTCTTACAAACCATTCGGGAAATGCTTGATGAAAAGCATCGGGTATAGTCCACTAAACACTTATTTATTACGGAGAAATACATGTCGCGTATTCTGATTATTGATGATGACGAAACAATCCTTAGTGTGTTCAAGCGATTTTTATCCAGCAAAGGGTATGAAGTAAACGTGGCGACCGATGGTCGTATCGGATTGCGTGATATTGAAAAACTTCCGGTTGACTTGGTGATTACTGATATCATGATGCCCGAGACCGATGGGCTGGAAGTGGTTATGTCCATTCGGGGGAAAGGCGCAAATACCCCGGTCATTGCCATGTCGGGCGGCACGCATGCCATGCCCATGGATTTTCTGCCCATGGCAAAAAAGTTCGGCGCCTGTAAGGTGCTCTATAAGCCGATTGAAATGGAAGACTTGCTCGCGGCTGTAGAAGAGGCGCTGGCTTAAGCATAAATCCCGTTGCTGTTATTACGTCAGCTCGGCACAGACCCCCCTTATTTGCCGAAAATAAACGGCACTTTAATAAAGGCAATCTTTCTGCCAATCTTATCGACTTCCGCCTTGCGCGCCGCTTCAAGCGCTTCCTCTTTAAGGGCCATATCTCCGTCGCTCGCCTTGATTGCCGCTTCTACTACGCGGAACCGGGTGGTCTTGACGATTTCAGCCATTTCAAAAAGGCCGAGCAAAAGCTGAGCGCCATAGCCCCGACCAATTACATCATAACCAGGCCGCCCAAAACCATGATCGGACTGCGGCGCATGGTCTGGCCGAAAGACACCCTGCCAGCCTAAATCGACCAGCGTATGCACAACCTTGGCCAGCTCTTCACGATGCTCAGCATGGTGTCCTTCTCGGAAATTTTTACCGTCGGTCTCAATGGGGCGTAGGTGAATGTGCGGGAAAACATCTTCCATCGACATACCTTTTATTTGGCCATATTCCGCAATCTCCCGGATTACGGCTGTGATGTCGCGGTTGCTCTCATTGGCCATCAGCGAACCGATGCACATGTTGACTCCACAGCCGTGGTCGAGCAGGAATTTATAGCCTGCTGATCCGCCCACCGCGCGTGGGGTGCCGAGAAAGGGTGAAAACGCCGGGTCGTCAGCGTGGCAGCAAAGGCGTACGCCCGCTGTTTGGGCCACGGGAACAACGGCATTGAGAAAATAGGTAATATGCTCCTGAAGCACCTCTAGGGACATGTCTTCATATTTAGCAACAGCGGAACGAAAGTCGGCGAGCGTAAAGCCCTCCTGGGCTCCGGGCAGACCTGCGGTAATCATATTGATCAGGCTTTGCTGGTGTTCAGTATTGTTATCGAGATATTTATCCCAATACAGCTGAGCCTCTTCGATTTCCGCAGCTGAAAAAGAATTATCATCGATATATTCCTGAACGGTGTCATGTCGTTTGAGCAGAAAAATATCAAATGCAGCGAAAGCTGCATGGGTATACTTCAGCGTTTTCGAGCCGTCGGGCAGGGTGGTAATGCTCGTTCGGGTCCAATCGGCCACCAGCATAAAGTTTCCGACCACGTTAATCACGCCTAAGCGGCCTAAGTTCCGCAGGCTTTGTTTATACTTTTGAATGTGCTCTTCGCGGTCCGGGCTTCCGTTTTTGATATCTTCGGTAAAAACGAGACTTTCGGCAGTATCCCAGACGAGTCCAGTGCGCTCGTTGTTAATCTTGTGCCACTGAAACAGTTTCATACCTTCAAGGTCAGTAGGGGCGTTGGAGCAGGGTTTAAACTCAACTTCAATCTTACGTTTGGCCACTTCGGCTTCGGTCCATATTTCTCCGGCAGGAATGTGGTGCAGAGCCGTAATAATGTTAGTAACCCCCGGTGTTTGTTGAATATTCCGTATAGATACTACGTCTTCTGGCCCAAACCAGCGCATTCCTGCGCGTACTCGTTCCCGATTCCAGTTTAGATTGAAAATTTCGCTCATATTTCGCCCCGTTAGTTAAATCGAAGACAATATCAGGACACGCGCGCTAAAAGGCAATATATTTCCTTGCATTAAAGTAGATTTAGACGTTATCTCAAACCATTGAGGCGCTGTTTAGGATGCTTGCGAGCTAGTGTATATTGAATGCTGAATAAAGGCTGTTAATAACCTGTTCACAATAGCTAATCATTTGGAGGAGAGTGAAATAAGACTCCAAAATGGAAAGAACGGGTTGAAAACGTGTATTTTTCGCGATTTTAAGCCGTAACTAGATGCCTCAAAGCGTAATCTTTTAGGAGAGATCGGATGAGACCACGGAGCTCATAGGTAATAAAATTGTAGACCTCAGTATTGGAGAAAAAATGACAGAACCAGCACAAAAAAAATATGCTCTACTTGTTGCAACCAGTATGGGAGTTCGGCTGACACCGGTTGATTCACAACCCTTTCACAGCAGCGACACCTTTAAGATGCAGGCCACCAGCGCGGAAAGTAATGTAGCGTCTGTTTCATCCTATCTGGGTATGCCGGTTAAGGTGTTAACCTCCTTCGTTAAGGGCAGCCCCGTTTCGCACTTCATTAAAGACAACCTGAAAAGTCGGCGGATGGACTTTGAAGGGCCGGAGCTTGATCAGGATAATCCGTGGGGCTACCGCCATCAGATCAATATGGCTGACAGCGGCTGGGGATCCCGTGGGCCACGTGTACAAAATGACCGGGCCGGTGAAGTGGGCCGCGAACTATGTGCTGAAGATTTTGATCTGGAACGAATTTTCGGAGAAGAGGGCGTTCGTATTGTGCATCTTTCCGGGTTGGTTGCGGCGCTTTCGCCAAAGACCTGCAAGCTCTGCCTGGATATTGCCCGTATCGCCAAAGAAAACGATTCGCTGATTTCATTCGACCTGAATCACCGCGCCAGTTTCTGGAAGGGTCGCGAGGATGAGCTGGCCAAGGCCTTTTCAGAAATTGCTTCACGTAGCGATATCCTGATCGGTAATGAAGAAGATTTTCAACTATGTCTGGGTATCAAGGGTCCCGAAGCCGGTGGTTCCGGGTTGGATGATAAGATCGACGGCTTTAAGGAAATGATTGGTAGAGTTCAGGCGGCGTATCCGAACGCGAGCTATTTTGGCACCACGCTTCGGGAAGTGCTCTCTGCCAACAGCCACATGTGGGGCGCGTTGGTCACAGACGGTAAAGACTGGGAAATCATTAAACCCCGCGAAATCGGCGTATTGGATCGTATCGGCGGTGGCGATGGTTTTGTTGGCGGACTACTTTACGGCATTCTTAAAGGGTGGGATGTGAAGAAGAGCGCTCGATTTGGCTGGGCAAGCGGTGCACTTGCGGCAACCATGCTGACAGATTATGCTCAGCCTGCTGACGAAGATCAGCTCTGGAGTATTTGGGAAGGGAACGCACGGGTTAAACGTTAAGCGGGAGTTAAAAGATGTCGAAGGCAGATATTGGATTGATTGGATTGGCGGTGATGGGGGAAAACCTCGTCCTGAACATGGAAAGCAAAGGATTCACGGTCGGGGTTTTTAACCGCACGGTGGAGAAGGTTGATAAATTTATTTCGGGCCGTGGTGCCGGCAAAAACTTTATCGGTTGCCATAGCATTAAAGAATTATGCGAAAACCTGGAACGTCCGCGCAAGGTTATGATGCTGGTTAAGGCCGGCCAGGCCGTTGACGACTTTATTGAAAAAATCATCCCGTATCTCGAAGAAGGCGATATTATTATTGATGGTGGTAATAGCCATTTTCCTGACACCATCCGCCGAACAAAATATATTGAGAGTAAAGGCTTCCTGTATATCGGCACCGGCGTATCCGGTGGCGAAGAAGGCGCACTGCTTGGCCCATCGATCATGCCGGGCGGATCTAGTGCAGCTTGGGATTCGGTAAAACCGATTTTCCAGAAGATCTCTGCTCAGACGGATGCCGGTGAACCTTGCTGCGAATGGGTTGGTGAAGACGGTGCCGGTCATTTTGTAAAAATGGTGCACAACGGTATTGAGTATGGCGACATGCAGATGATCTGCGAAACCTATCAAATGATGAAAGAGGGTATCGGCCTTTCAAACGAAGAGATGCACGCAGTCTTTACGGAATGGAATGAATCCGAACTTGATTCCTACCTCATTGAAATTACGCGCGATATTCTGGGCTATAAAACCGAAGACGGTGAAGCGGTTATCGATCAGATTCTTGATACGGCGGGTCAGAAGGGCACCGGAAAATGGACCGCGGTTTCGGCATTGGATTGTGGCCAGCCATTAACGCTTATCGGAGAAGCAGTATTTGCTCGTTGTCTTTCGGCTCTGAAAGATGAGCGCGTTGAAGCATCGAAAGTTTTATCGGGTCCTGCGGTTTCTTTTGAGGGTGATAAAACTGCATTGATCGATGATTTGAAACAGGCACTCTATGCTTCAAAAATTGTTTCCTATGCGCAGGGCTATCAGCTGATGCGTGCTGCTGCCGAAGAGAATGGCTGGAAATTGAATAATGGTGAAATCGCGCTGATGTGGCGCGGCGGATGTATCATTCGTTCGGCATTCCTCGGTAATATTAAAGAAGCGTTTGATACGAATCCGGACCTCGTTAACCTACTGCTCGATCCATTCTTCAAGGATGCGGTTGAAAATGCCCAAGCGGCATGGCGTCGGGTGATTGTGAAATCGGTCGAACTGGGAATTCCAATGCCGGCCATCGGAGCTGCGTTGGCCTATTTTGATGGTTATCGTGCTGCACGACTTCCTGCCAACCTGCTACAGGCTCAGCGCGACTACTTTGGTGCGCACACCTACGAACGCCTGGATAAACCCCGTGGCGAATTTTTCCACACCAACTGGACCGGCCGTGGCGGCGATACTGCAGCCACGACGTATATCGTATAATGATCAGTCAATTCGGAGAACAGGTTTCCATTCAGCCCGACGAACTTCGCGCGCTAGTTTTTCAAACTCTGGAAAATGCGGGAGAACTGAAGCGTGTGCTTATTTTACCGCCGGATCATACCCGCTTAAATTCCATGGCAGGACCGATCACGGCAATGGTCTATGAAAAGCTGACCGCTCAGGGTGTGCAGGTTGATATTCTGCCGACGCTCGGAACGCATAATCCGATGACCGAAGCGCAACTGCGCATGATGTTCGGAGAAGCGATTCCGCTTGATGCATTCAAGGTGCATGATTGGCGCAATGAGGTGGTACAAAAAGGATTGATCGATGGCGAAATGCTCTCTGAACTTTCCGGAGGAAAGGTTAATTATACGGTCGGTGTTGAAGTCAATAAGATGCTGTTTAATGACTATGATCTGATTTTATCCATTGGTCAGGTGGTGCCGCACGAAGTGGTCGGCATGGCCAACTACACCAAGAACATCGTCGTTGGTGCCGGAGGTTCGGACATCATTAATAAGTCGCATTTTCTTGGCGCGGTTGCCGGTATTGAAAACCTATTGGGCCAAACCGATTCTCCGGTGCGTCGCCTGTTTAATCATGCGGTTGAGACCTATCTGAGCGATCTTTCGATCACGTATATGCTGACGGTGATGGAGCAGGATTACGATACGCGCGAAATGCACATGCGCGGTTTTTATGCTGGCGAAGAAGTCGGCGTTTTCGAGGAGGCCTGCAAACTAGCGCGCGCGGTAAATATCACGTTGCTGGATCGCGAACCAAAAAAAGTGGTCGTCTATCTGGATCCTCACGAATTTCAAAGTACATGGCTTGGCAATAAATCTGTTTATCGGACGCGTATGGCCATTGCCGATGAAGGCGAACTGATTGTTCTCGCCCCCGCGCTCAAGGAGTTCGGCGAAGATCCAACCATTGATAAGTTAATTCGAAAGTTTGGCTATTGCGGTACGCCGGCCACGCTTAAATATGTGGAAGAAGATGAAGAGCTTCGCAATAATCTTGGCGCAGCTGCGCATCTGATTCATGGTTCTTCGGAAGGTCGATTCAGAATTACTTATTGTCCGGGTGACGGCGTTACGCTTGATGAAGTTCGATCAGTTGGTTTTGAGGCGGCGCCTTATGAAGAAATGGCTGGTCGATATAACCCAGAAATATTGAAGGACGGTTTCAATACCATGCCTGATGGTGAGGAAATATTTTATATCAGCAATCCCGCGCTGGGATTGTGGGCCTTTAAAGAAAAGTTTGCGCAGTAAGAAGGAGTATTAGATATGACAAATATTGGAATGATTGGTTTGGGGGTAATGGGGTCAAACCTTGCGCGTAACATGGTCTCAAAAGGATTTGCAGTTTCGTGTTATGATTGGGACGAATCGTTGCGGACTGATTTTGCAACAAAATTTATTGATGGCTTCGAGCACGCTGGCAGTCTTAAGGACTTTGTCGAATCTATTGAGCGGCCGCGAAAGATCATGATTATGATCAAGGCCGGTTCCCCGGTTGATTCCGTGCTGGGAGAACTGACACCGCTTCTTGAACTGGGTGATGTGGTTATTGATGGCGGCAACTCCCAGTGGGAGGACACCGATCGTCGTATCCAATTTTGCGAGGAGCAGGGATTGTTATTCGTCGGGTGTGGTGTTTCCGGCGGAGAAGAAGGTGCGCTTAACGGGCCGGCCCTGATGCCCGGTGGATCTGCCGGTGCTTGGGAGCTGATTAAACCCATCTTTGAGGCCATAGCTGCGAAAACCTCTAAGGGTGCGGTCTGTGTCAACTGGATTGGGCAGGGTGGATCCGGCCATTTTGTAAAAATGGTTCACAACGGTATTGAATACGGCGATATGCAGATGATTTGCGAAACGTATCAGGTCATGCGCAATGGTCTTGATATGTCGAACATTGCGATGTCGGAAGTCTTCGGCCGCTGGAATCGGGGAAAGCTCGACTCCTATCTCATTGAAATTACCCGCGATATTTTGGCCTATGAAGATGAAAGCGGCACGTGCCCGGTGGACTATATTCTCGACGCGGCAGGTCAGAAGGGCACCGGAAAGTGGACGCTGATCGCTGCTCTTGATGCAGGCGAACCGTTGCCGCTGATTGGCGAAGCTGTATTTGCACGCTGCCTCTCTGCGTTGAAAGATGATCGGGTAAAAGCCTCCAAAGTGCTGATTGGCCCTAAAATAAAAATTGATGTTGCGCAGGAAGATTTTGTCGCAGAAGTAAAAGAGGCGCTGTACGGATCTAAAATTATTTCCTATGCGCAGGGGTTCCAGTTGATTCAGCAGGTTTCGCAAGAACGTGGTTGGAAAATTGATTTGGCAGGATTGGCTCAACTCTGGCGTGGTGGCTGTATTATTCGCTCAACGCTGTTGCGCGTCATTAAAGAGGCATTTGAGCGCGATCCAGCGTTATCCAATTTGTTGCTGGATCCTTTGATTTCTGAATCGGTTGGCGAAGCACAGGTACACTGGCGTGATGCCGTTGCCCGCATGACTCGTGCAGGGATTGCTTCTCCCGCAATGAGCTCGGCCTTGTCCTACTACGATGGATTCCGCACAGCGAAAGGCTCTGCAAATCTCTTGCAGGCGCAACGCGATTATTTTGGCGCGCATACCTACGAACGAACCGATAAACCGCGCGGTGAGTTTTTTCACACGCAGTGGTTCTAAGCTTCAGGAGAGGAGAGATGAAAATTTTTATGGATGCCGATTTCCTGCTGCAAACGAAAACAGCAATCAAGCTTTATCATGAGCATGCAGCCAACATGCCGATCTATGATTACCATTGTCATCTTCCGCCGCAAGAAATTGCGGAGGATAAGCAATACGACAATCTTGGTGAAATCTGGTTGGGAGGCGATCACTATAAATGGCGGGGCATGCGCACCAATGGCGTTGATGAAAAATATTGCACTGGCGATGCTGTCTGGCGCGAAAAATTCCAGAAATGGGCGGAAACGGTACCGCAAACACTGCGCAATCCGCTCTATCATTGGACGCATCTGGAACTGCAGGGATACTTTGATATCGATACCTTACTCAGTCCGGAAACCGCCGATGAAATCTACGACGAGTGCACGGAAAAGCTGCGCACACCGGAATATTCAGCACGCAACTTGATGCGTAAAATGAATGTAAAGCTGGTCTGCACAACAGATGATCCGATCGACGACCTTAAGTGGCATAAACAGATTGCGGCTGATGGATTTGAAATCAAGGTTCTGCCCACGTTTCGCCCGGATAAGGCTGCCAATCTCGCTGATCCTGAAGCCTATCAACTTTACGTCCAATCATTGGAAAAGGCGGCTGATACCGTCGTGAACAGTTTTTCGTCATTGGTTGCAGCCGTGGATAAGCGCCATGCTTATTTCCATTCGGTGGGTTGCCGCCTATCCGATCACGGTGTTGCGTATGTGCCTGATGTCGAAGCCGCGCCATCCGAATTGGATGCTATTTTTAATAAAGTCATGGCTGGGAATACCATTTCGGTAGAGGAGCAGGATGCATTTCTTGCCGCATTCCTTTATGAAGCTGGAAAGATGAATCATTCCCGAGGTTGGGCACAGCAGTTTCATGTGGGCGTGTTCCGGAATAACAACAGTCGTTTGTTTAATGCGCTAGGTCCGGATACTGGGTTCGACTCGATTGCGGACTATCGCCAGGGGCCGGGGTTTGTTCGTCTGCTGGATCGTCTTGATTCTTCGAACCAACTGGCAAAAAGTATCCTATATAATATAAATCCATCGGATAACGAACTATTTGCGACCATGATTGGAAACTATCAGGACGGCTCCATTCCCGGAAAAATCCAGTTTGGGTCTGGTTGGTGGTTCCTTGATCAGAAAGACGGCATGGAAAAGCAGATGAATGCGCTATCAAATCTAGGGTTGCTAAGTCGATTTGTCGGAATGTTGACGGACTCGCGCAGTTTCCTGTCGTATCCCCGTCACGAATATTTCCGCCGTATTCTCTGTAACTTAATCGGAAACGATGTCGAAAACGGCGAAATTCCAGCTGATATGGAGCTGTTGGGTATGATGGTTGAAAATATCTGCTACAACAATGCTGTCGAATATTTTGGTATTGAGGTTTAGCCACAGAATAACACGGATCAACTCGGAATTTCTGAATCAGTGTTCTTCCGTGTTTGTCCGTGGCTGTGTTTCATTATTGGTTGTCTTATCGCGATTAAATTTTGCCTTCAGCTGTTCATCTTTACGGTGTACATAGTCGGCGGTTTTGGGGAAGCGGAGTTCTAGCCAGCGCTTGATTCGTCCGAATAGCGGGATCTCGTCAGCCAGTAGGTAAACTCCGATCAGCAAGCTTAGAATGCCTTGCCCGGGCGTAATTAGCATGATTAGGCCTGCGAGGATGCAGAACCAGCCTGTCAGATGCTTTAGCACCAACTTCGTATGCTTATTCCATATAAGCCATTTCATGCGTTTGCCTTTAAAAAGAAAAAACCACGGATTGGTGAAAAGTGTGACCTAACCTAGTGGTTCCAAGTGCCACACTTCCTCACTGGGTCCGCCGAAGGGGGGCGGCGGAGCGCCAGTGATTCCGTGATTTGGTGTCATAGACTCTCTAACTCTTCCCAGCGTTCAAAACTTTTTTCCAATTCGTGCGGAATGGCCTCCGCACGTTCCGTGGCGGCGGCAATTTCTTCTTTCGCCTTTTGATAAAAAGTCGGATCAGCCATCGTTGCATGCAAGGTTTCCTGCTCGGCTTCCAACTTTTCAATCTGCCGGGGTAGTTTTTTGAGTTCTTCCCGCTCTTTATTCGACAGCTTACGTTTTGGTTGAGATTTTTCAGCGGTAGAGGGTTGTTCCTTTTGCCTCGTGCCTAATGCCTCTTGCCTCTGATTTAACCAGTCATCATAACCGCCGAGATATTCATTTACTTGACCATTTCCTTCGAAAACAAAGGTGCTGGTAACCACATTATTCAAAAAAGAGCGATCATGGCTGACGAGCAACAAGGTGCCGCTATAGGCCGCCAGTAAATCCTCCAGTAGTTCGAGGGTCTCCACATCCAGATCGTTGGTCGGTTCGTCCAGCACAAGCACATTGGATGCTTTGGTGAATAGTTTGGCCAGAAGCAGGCGGTTGCGCTCTCCGCCTGACAGCACAGCAACTTTCTGGCGGGCGCGGTCGGGGGTGAATAGAAAATCCTGCAAATAGCCCAGCACATGCTTTTTGCTGTCGCCAATCATAATCATTTCTTCGGCGCAGACATTTTCAGCCACAGACTTGGTTTCATCGAGCGTTTCCCGATGCTGATCAAAATAGGCCACTTCCAATTTGGTACCATGATCCACGGTTCCGGTTTGTGGATCCAGTTTGCCCAGAATCAATTTGATCAGTGTTGATTTTCCGCACCCGTTCGGTCCGATAATACCGATCTTATCGCCACGCATGATTTCAGCATCCAGATTTTTAACAATCGGAAGGTCGCCGTAATCATAGGAGATATTTTTGACGGTTATTACCTTGCGCCCGGAGAGTCCGGAGTTTGAAAGGGTCATATTGACAGAGCCGGTTCGCTCGCGACGTTCGCCGCGTTCGCCGCGCATCTTTTCCAATGCGCGTACGCGACCTTCGTTACGCGTGCGGCGGGCTTTGATGCCTTTGCGGATCCAAACTTCTTCCTTGGCCAGCTTCTTATCGAATTGGGCCCACTGTTCGGCTTCGCCATCCAAGAGCGCCTGCTTGCGTTCCAGATAGGTATCGTAGTCGCATGCCCAGGAATGAAGGTTTCCGCGGTCGAGTTCAACAATGCGGGTGGCGAGGTTGCGTAGAAAGGCACGGTCATGGGTCACAAAAACTAACGTGCCTTTATAACGGCGTAAAAAGGTTTCCAACCATTGGATCGATTCAATATCGAGATGGTTGGTAGGCTCATCGAGCACAAGAATTTCCGGTTCACAAACAAGAGCTTGTGCCAGTAGCACCCGACGTTTCTGACCACCGGATAATTCATCGAACTTCCATTCATTTTCCAGTCCGACCATAGAAATGGTTTTGTCGACAGCCTGATGTGAGGTCCAGTCATCATGAGGATTTTCCAGTCCTTCAAAAACCAGATCTTCAACCGTGCCGGATAACTCGCTTGGAACATTCTGGCGCAGACGGCGGATCTTAATGCCCGGCTGCCGGATGATTTTCCCTTCGTCGGTCTCGATGGAGCCGTTGATGATTTTCAGCAGGGTCGATTTTCCTTCGCCATTTCGTCCGACCAGACAGATCCGCTCGCTCCGTTCGATTTGCAGCGTTGCATCATTCAGAAGCTGAGGGCCACCGAATGCCTTATATAAATTCTGTAAACTTAAAAGTGCCATGGTTTTATTCCGAAGTTGAGAACGGCGCATTCTCCAGATTTTGCAGGAATTGGAAAGGAATAACGGCGCCGATCACACCTTAGCCGCCACCAATGGATACATTCCCCTCGACTATGCCATCGAACTCGACAACGAAGCCGCAGTGAAACTATTGAAGTAAGTCCTTTAAATAGGTATGGTTTGGGTATGAAACCCGAACATAACGTGGCTCTGCGACAACGTAGCCTCTTGGGAAATGGTCGGTCGGCCGCGGTCTATCGCATGACCACGGAACACGGCGATACGGCACGTAAGATTTTCACCGGAAGTATGGCCGCGGGCATAGCGCAGCTTATTTTTTACGGGGCTCCATTGGATTATCGGTGGAATGAAGCGGCGGTTCAATCGGCCTATTACCGAAGAAAAGTTCTCCGACTTTTACTGAAGTGTTGGTTTGGCGATTCGTTGCGCATTGCCGATGCCTATGGCTGGGGGAGGGATGAAGATGAAGAGGCCTTGTATTTGGATACGGAATTTAGCCCGGGATACCTGATCCCGTTTTTCTCTCCTTTCTTGTTTCAGCGAAACTCAGAATTTGACCTTCTGCGTAAATGCCTGATGCCAAAACTTCAGGAGCATCTTTTGGAGGCTGGTTTGGTTGGAACGGTCTGGCAGGCGGGTTATGGACAACCCTGTGCGTTTCCCAATTTTCTCTGTATACGAAATCAGGAAGAAGGCGAAGGGCTAACGTGGGTTTGGATTGATGCAGAGTCCGGGGTGCCTGCGATCGTCAGTTATAACCTCCGGGCCTTGTTGACGTTTTATATTCCACAGGCCATTAAACGGGGTCGTGTGTTGTTTGATGATCTGGATCCAGATCAACTGGGTAGCTATATGCAGGAAAATAAAAACCTGCTCAGAGATGCGCTGACTCCGGATGAGTGGGGGATGCTGAATAAATATGCTGATGCTTTAATTGAAGCGCACGCACGATGGTCTGAGGAAACCCGGTTGACCCGTTCGGTTGGATATTATTTTTTCCGGGGAACGATTAATGATGAGCAACGTGATTTTTATCTGGATCATAAAGTTCGCTGGTACGGATTTCTGGTTCGCTATCTGTCAAAGCGGTTGCCTCGAAAGATTCGCGATTTAATATCGTTGGTTAAAGAACGATGTCATCCGCTTGAATGGTTCCGAATGTTGGCAAGGGGTTTGATATCTCCGGCTTACCGACTTGACCTCAGTCGCAAAGTGGTGATGCGTGGTATCGATCTTTGGGGTAGTAAAAATCGTATTTCCTCTGAACAAAAGGAAGAGCTGGTTACAGAGCTTCATGACAGTAAAAAAAGTATGTGGCTGGCAGACTTCGGTGTACATCTCGCCATCAAACCGCTCGGATATCTATTGCGCTTTACCCTAATCCCTGCATTGGTTCACTTCAATTTAATATCTGTTGGCGTGGCTGGCGTTCTTTTTATTTTTATGGGTAATTTACTCAGAACGAGCTATACGATTTGTCGGGCAGTAGAATGCCTGTTTAAGCGACAGCCGATCCCCTGGATTGCTTTGTTGCTCTCGTCTGTCCCAAGTATTGGGGTGCTGGCCTTTCCGTGTCAGATGTTCCATAGCGCCCGGAAAGGCCATTTGATTTCCCAGATGATTATTTATGAAAGTTGCTCGCTCTCGGTTATTGGACTGCCGATCTGGGGCGGAAGGGATAATGGATGGGAACATTGGGCGAACCAGTTTGCCCACCGCTTAATCTGGACCTTATGGGGATAAACGCCGGTTATATTTCGTCCAACTGAAACGCTTCTTTTCGGCAGAGTCCGACGGCGACTTCCCGGGCAACATAGGAAATCAATTTCATCTTTTTCTTAAAGTATTTTTTGACGGGGCCGATCTTTCGAGCAGAAAAGCGTGTAAGCATGTTATGGGGATAGGCATGCATGCTGACGGCATAAATAATACCGGACTGGCCGGCATCGATAATCTGTAAATGAATGATGACATCGTATTGGCCGAAAAATCGTTTTCCAGAAGCCAGAATAACGTAATTGAAGGAGCTTTCATCGGTTTGTTTGCGATAAAGCTCGGTGAGGTCTGCTCGGTGACCTTTTTCATTAATATAATAATAGGTGTTGGGAGCGGTTTGGATTACCGGGAAATCGACATTTCCATTTTTAGAAATGGATCGACCAAACTCGTCCTGAGCCAACTTTAGTAGTGTTGATTTGGAAAGGACTTTGCAGGCCGTTTCGAAAGGAATGTCGAGCACTTCACTGGTCCCGAGTCGGATACATTTCTTTTGTAAAAGCTCTTTGGGGCTGCTGTCTTCCAGCAGGTCGGAAAGATCAATCGAATACGCAGATGCGGAGAAGAAAATGATGATGAGTTGTAACGTAATCCTTTTCATAGGGGTGCGTATTAGAAGGCAGATGCGGACTCCAATTCAATGCCAATCGTGCTTAATATCTTTTTCTGAACGATCTGTTTTTTTCTAAAAATCGATTAAGGCTTTCTGTGAATTCAGCTTATTGGTTCAGAATGCCGGTCGGTTTATCGTTTCAGATTCTGGAAGAGGAACCTTTTTTACTCGTCCGTATATCGTTTATACTACCCGCCGTTCCTTTACTGGTTGCCGGTCCGGTTGGGTTTGTAGAAATCAGAATAAGATTGGCATGGAGAATAAAAATGAATCAACCAGCACCAGTATTGCATAAAGGATCCGTTCCCCTGATCCTGTTCGGTGTTCCTATTCATAATCTCACGTTTACATCGACGCTCAATTGGCTTGATGATCTGATCGAAAGAGAGCGCTCGAAACAGGTGGCAACCGCCAATCTCGATTTTCATCGTATGGCGGCAGAGGATCCTGAAATGCAACGGATTCTATTCGATGCGGACATCGTGATGGCTGATGGACATCCGATCGTTAAATTATCATCATTTTTCGGCCCCCGCCTGAAAGACCGTGTAACCGGAAGTGATATTACGCCTATGCTGGCAGAACATGCCGCCAAGAAAGGCCATCGGCTCTTCTTCCTGGGAGCAGCTCCGGGTGTTGCCCAAAAAGCCGCCGATATTCTGACGGAAAGGCATCCTGGACTTAAAGTCGTCGGTTGCTATTCCCCGGAAAAGGCAGATGTTTTCAGCATGAATAATGATGAGATTATTCAGTTGTTGGAAGCTACTAGACCTGATGTCCTGCTGGTTGCATTTGGTGCTCCCAAGCAGGAAAAATGGATTCAGATGCATCGTGGAGAATGGAAGATTCCTGTATCTATGGGCATAGGGGCTTCATTCGATTTTATTACAGGCGCTCAGATTCGATCGCCGGTGTGGATGCAAAAGCTGGGTCTTGAATGGCTCGGCCGGGTGCTGGCAAATCCGAAACGGTTGATTGGTCGTTATCTGCAGGATAGCGTTTTTCTGTTAACGGCAATGTGCCGGCTGATCGCCATTCGGATAGAACCGCGTGGGGCATTGTCAAAACCTATAGATCAGATGCTAGAGCTCGCTGAACTAAATTCGGTTTATGCCGAACTAAACTCAGTAGACACGCTTGAAGCGGCGGAAGTAGCCGCTGCCCGCATTCTCGAACTTTCTTCCGGTAACAATATTGTGGTCAGGCCTGATTCGACAAAATGGTTAAACAGTGCAGAACTCGGCGTGCTGGCATTTCTTGCCCGTTCCTGCAGGCAGCAGAACAAGAGCCTTTTGGTTTATCCGTCTTCTCGTCGGGTTGAAAAACTTTTGTACGCACAGGGATTGCAACGTTGTTTCGTGATCGTAAAATCTAAGAAAGATGTTGTCGTGCAACTGAAGTCCCGTAACGCCGAATCAGTGAGCGGAACCGTAATTCGTGATGAGAATAATAAGCTGATCATTTCACTTCCCGCAGGACTTACAGCTTCCAACAAATCTATGGTATCCGATTTAGTGTTTGACGAGTGGAATGATACGGCCAGCGAGTGCCCGTCAGGGGTTGAAATTAATGCATCATCTATGTGTTTTATTGACTGTGCTGGACTTTCTATGTTGGTGTCTGTGATAGCTCGAGCTAAGGAAGACAGTATTCCTTTGAGTTGCTCGGCATTTCAAACAGACGTTGAGCAGATTATCATGGAGAACCAGTTGGATTGGTTGCTGTAGTTTTAAGCGAAATTACAGATCGCTGACTGAACAAACGCTAGATGCCGCCACCCTGCTTATAGTTCAGATGCAGACCGCATTCTTTATGTTCGGGACTTTCCCACCACCAACGGCCGGAACGTTCGTCCTCACCTTCTTTACAAGGTCGTGTGCAACAGGCACATCCGATGGAAAGATAACCTTCGTCATAGAGCCGGTTGTGGGGAACACCATGTTCTTCCACATAAAACCAGAGGTCTGCCTGCGACCAGTTCAGCAGGGGGTTGATTTTAATCAATCCTTTATGAACAGGATCCTGTTCGACAAAATTTAATTCTTGCCGGCTTTCACTCTGGTCCGACCGACGACCCGTAATCCATGCCGTATAACCATCCAGAGCACGACCTAAAGGCTCAACTTTCCGAATACCGCAGCATTCTTTCCGGTTTTCGACGCCTTCCTTGAAAGAGAACATGCCTTTTTCGGTTTCCAACTGCTGAACGGCAAGGTGTTGCGGGAAAACCCACTCCACATTGATTCCGTATTTTTGGCGGATGGATTCCGCGCACTCATAGGTTTCTTCCGGTAGACGACCCGTATCGATTGAGAATACACGAACCGGCTTGTTAACCTGATGCAGCATATCAAGCAATACGAGTCCGCCTAACTGAAAACTGGTTGCCATGCAGATATCATCGCCAAAGTGGTCGATGGATCTAGAGAGGACTTCCAGCGAATCTTTAGGGCCTATGCCGTCAAATAATTTAACAAGTTTGGTCATGATGGGTCTTATGATTCTTTAGCGAGGAGTTCCTCTGAATCTGAATTAAAGTCGCGGCCGTCATAGATGGCTGGAACGATATGCTGTCGTACAACATAATCGCCGAAGGTTTCGCCTTCTGTACGCTCTTTGGCATAGGCTGCAATTATGGGATCGAGCTCTTCCAGAATCTGCTCTTCACCGATGTTTTCGCGATACAGTTTAACCAAGCGTGTTCCTCTGCCATCACCGCCGAGATAGAGATTATATTTTCCCGGTGCCTTACCAACGAATGCAATCTCTGCAAGGAATGGTCGTGCACAACCGTTTGGGCAACCCGTCATACGAATCACGATGGGCTGTTCAGATAGGCCATTCTTATCAATGATGGTTTCGAGTTTTGTGATGAGATCCGGCAGATAACGTTCCGCTTCAGCCATGGCCAAGGCACAGGTTGGAAATGCAACGCAGGCCATACTATTTTGGCGCAGTACACTCACATCGCGCAGCAAGCCATATTCGCGGGCCAACTTTTCGATCTCGTCTTTTTTCTTGGCATCCACTTGGGCCAGTATCAGATTCTGTGTTGCTGTCATCCGGAAATCGCCACCGTGAACGTCGGCAATTTTCAGCAGGCCGGTCATCATTTGCGGTTTGCCGGGTAGGTTGGAAATACGACCGTGCTCAATGTAGAGGGTCAGGTTCCAGGTGCCATCAGCGTTTTCGACCCAACCATAGCGGTCGGAGTGCATCGTGAATTCATAGGGCTTAGATGCCGCGAAAGTAACGCCGGAACGCTCTTCTACATGATTCTTGAAATCTTCAAGGCCCATGTCGTCGATGGTATATTTCAAACGGGCGTGTTTACGATCAGTACGGTCGCCGAAATCGCGCTGCGTAGTCACAATGGCTTCGGCTACTTTGCAGGCATCTTCCGGTTTAATGAACCCAAAGTCCTTCGCAATTTGCGGATAGGTATGCGCTTCACCATGGGTGCTGCCCATACCGCCGCCGGCCAGCACGTCATAACCGGTCAGCTTCCCGTCGACAATGATGGCCACAAAGCTCAGATCATTACCGTTCACATCCACATCATTGTGAGGCGGAATCGCTACGGCGATTTTAAATTTACGGGGGAGATAGGTGTCGCCGTAGATCGGCTCCTTTTCTTCCTCATAGTTCGTAATCTTTTCTTCGTCGAGCCAGATTTCATGATAGGCACGGGTGCTGGGCAACAGATGCTGACTGATGGCTACGGCATCGTCATAAATTTCTTTGTGCAGTGCGGACTCAAGCGGGTTGGTGTTGCACAGCACGTTTCGGTTAACATCGCCGCAGGCGGCGATGGAATCGATCATGGCTTTATTAATGCCCTGAATCAGCGGCTTAACATTGTGCTTCAAAATACCGTGATACTGGAAGGTCTGGCGGGTGGTCAAACGGATGCTCCCGCCGGAAAAGTCGCGGGCAACCTGATCAATGGCTTTCCACTGTTTTGCTTTAATCACACCGCCAGGAACGCGGGCGCGCAGCATAAAGCTGTGCAATGGTTCGAGCTTCTGATGCCGGCGTTCGTCGCGAATATCACGGTCGTCCTGCTGGTAGAATCCGTGGAATTTACTCAGTTGGGTATCTGGGGCATATAAGGCCCCCGTAACCGGATTGGCAAGGCCTTCTTCAATGCGCCCGCGCAGATGACGACTACCTGCTTTAATGTGTTCGACTTCTGTCAGTTCTTTTTCTTCGCTCATGGGAAATCTCCTTAATATACGTCTTTCTGGTAGCGTCCGTCTTTACGGAGCTGGACGAGGAATTGTTCGGCTTCTTCTTCGTTGAACCCGCCGTTGGACTGAACAACATCCAATAAGGCCAGGTGAACGTCATGTGCCATTCGGCCTTCGTCACCACAGATATAAATGTGGGCGCCACGCTGAATCCAATCCCACAGCTCGGCAGAGCGTTCTGCAATACGGTGCTGTACATAGATTTTATTTTCCTGATCGCGCGAGAAGGCGAGATCGATGCGTGATAGGGCGCCGCTTTCGAGGAAATCCTGCCATTCAATCTGGTAGAGGAAATCTTCCGTAAAATGCGGATTGCCAAAGAAGAGCCAATTTTCGCCGGAAGCTTCCGTTGCAGCACGTTCCTGTACAAAAGCACGGAACGGGGCAATGCCGGTGCCGGGGCCCACCATGATGATTGGTGTATTCGGATCCTGCGGTAAGCGGAAGTTGTCGTTGGATTCAACATAAACCGAAACTTCTTCACCCTCATTCAAGCGGTGCCCAAGATAACCGGATGCGCCACCCAGATGATAATGACCGTGTGCATCGTATTCGACAACACCGAGAGTCAGATGTACTTCTTCTTCCACTTCAGCCTGACTGGAGGCAATCGAGTAGAGGCGCGGTGTAAGTTTGCGAAGTAGCCCAATGAAATCTTGCGGATCGATTTTGGCCGGGTTCTGGCGAACCACATCAATGATTTGGCGATCCTCAATATAGGCGTTCAGGCTTTCGGTTTCTGCGGAAAATTTACGTAACTCGTCGCTATTGGCCAGCTCTGCATAGTCCGTAACGAACGATGGATGGAGGAGGGTTAGTTCGTAAACTTCAACCAATGCATCATGAACACTCCGCGGGTCATCGCTCACATGGATAATACTTTCCGCATCGATCTGAAGCAGGGCGAGCAGGTCGGTAACGAGTTCCTCATCATTCTTGAACCACACACCAAGAGAGTCGCCGGGTTCGTAGGTCAATCCGGAATCTTCCAGGCTGATTTCAATGTGACGAATATCTTTTTCGGAGTCGTTTCCTGTAATTTTCTGACACGTCAGCAACGGAGTCTTTAGCGGTTTTTTACGACTATAATGTGCCGAGCTGGCTGGAGCTGCTCCGCCGAAACCAACTGCCGGTGCCACGGCTGGAGCGCCGCCTTTAGGAATGATGGCTTTCATGGCTTCTACCGCTTTCGGTATCCACGCTTCCGCACCGTCATCAAAATCAACATCGAGTTCGACACGATCCATTACCCGTGTTCCGCCAAGTTCTTCCAATCGCGCATCAAAATCGCGACCGGTTTTGCAATAGAATTGATAGCTGCTATCGCCGAGGGCCAGAATGGAATAGTTAAAGTCCTTCAGCTTAGGCGCCTTGTTGGAGGCAAGGTATTCTACAATATTCAACGCGTCATCAGGTGGAGCGCCTTCGCCTTGCGTGCTGACGATTAGGCAGATATATTTAAGTTTTTTTAGATTTTTCTCTTTAAACTTACCGAGCGAAATCAGGTCGGTTGCAATGCCGGCTTCAAGGGCTGCTTCATTAAGTTCTTCAGCAACAGAACGGCAATGACCAGTCTGAGAACCATATATAATAGAAAGCACATTGTCCGAATTACCGGTCGCTCCTCCCTCAGGAAACGCCTGCCCGCCTAAGCCACCGCTGAGGCCCGTGAAGTAGCCGCCAAGCCACGCGAGATGGGCGGGCGTCAGTGTTTGGGCCACTTGGCTCAATTGCGTCAGAAGTTGGGGATCGAGCCCTGCCGGTGCTCCATTGGTAGGTTGTGTTGACATTTTTCTCTAAATCCTTGTTTCTATATGCCCTGAACGAGTCTATTAACAGGCGCGTTCGTTTGTTTGTTTTTGAAATTGATGGGGCGGATAATAGCTGGAATGATGATCGTTTCAATCATTAAATTAAAAAACTGTACGTGATATACATGTTTTAAATACCTACAAAGGTGTGCATAAATGCAAGACAGCTCTATTTCCATTGCTTATTCTCCCTGCCCAAACGATACGTTTATCTTTAATCAATTGGCGCAACAGGCTGGTGTTAAAACGTATCTGCATGACGTTGAGACGCTGAATAATTTTGCATTCGAGGATAAATACGACATCACAAAGCTCTCTTTTCATGCGTGGATCCTGCTGAAAGACCGCTATGAATTGCTCAATGTGGGCTCCGCGTTGGGGCGAGGGTGCGGCCCGTTGGTGATTTCCAAGGATGAGAATTCGCTGAATGCGGACTCCGTAATTGCGGTGCCGGGCGAATATACCACCGCCCATCTTTTGCTCCGACTTTGGAGCCCGCAGCTTCATAACCGCATATTCATGCCGTTCGATCAGATTATGGATGCGGTGGAAAATGGAGAGGCGGATGCAGGTGTAATTATTCACGAAGGTCGCTTTGTTTATCAAGATCGAGGATTTAAATGCCTGCAGGATCTGGGTGAATGGTGGGAGAGCACCACCGGACAACCGATTCCTTTGGGTTGTATTGCGGCCCGTAAATCACTTGGCGCCGCTCGCATCAGTGAAATTGAGGATGCATTGAAAAAATCAATTCTGTTGGCATTCGATGATCCTGAATCCGCAACTGAATACATTAAGGCGCATGCTCAAGAGCTGGACGATGCCGTAACGAGTGAACACATTAAAACTTACGTAAATGATTTTACCCTCGACCTCGGCGATGAAGGCCGCACGGCGATTGCCAAATTAGAGGAAATGGCGAAAGCCACTGGAGTGATCCAATGATTGGAGTTTTATTCGCTACCCAAATGGAAGCACAACCGTTTCTGGACCGAGGTGTTCCGGAAGGGGTGATTGTGGAAATCTCGGAAGAGATGGGGTTGGAAGCCGCGCGCATTGCCACCGAAAAGTTGGTGAAAGAGCATGGTTGTACGACAATCATTAATGCCGGAGTTTGCGGTGCCCTAAACAACCGTCTTGAACGAGGCGCAGTCTATAGAGTCTCGATGGTTAGCATTGAAGAGTTGAAAGCAGCGGTGAATGTTGGCATCGGAATTGGATTAAAGCGGCTGGTTAGTGTGGAAGAACCGGTGTTTGATCCACAACGGAAGAAGGAACTTTCCAAATTTGGTGAACTGGTGGATATGGAGGGATATGCGATTGCCCGGGTTTGCGAAGAATTTGAAATACCCTGCATTATGCTCAAAGGGGTAACTGACTTTGGCGACGTAAATGGAAAAGACGATATCCAGAAGCACATTGCTCCGGTGTCGGAGACGGTTGCCGATGCAATTTTTCAGTGCCTCGAGAAACCGGAATCCAACGATTCCGATGAGAAAACTGGCTTTTGGCAAAAAATCCATTCGTTTACTAAAGTGGAGCATACCATTTTCAGCCTGCCGCTTTTATTTGCCGGTGCGTGGATCGGGGCAGGGGGGATGCCTTCGTGGCGCATTCTCCTATTAGTGGCTCTTGCTGGATTGGGTGCTAGAACGTTTGGCATGGCCATTAACCGTATTCTTGATCGAAATATTGATGCCAAAAATCCGCGCACTAAAAACAGAGAACTGGCTTCTGGAACATTGTCCATGGCGCAAGGCTACGGCGTAGCTGGCACTGGTATTGTCATTTATTTTATCGCATGCGCTTTGCTGGGGCCGTTGGTGCTGAAGCTTTCGCTGTTCCCTTTGGTTCCGCTGGCGGTGTATTCGCTGCTCAAACGGTTTACACCCTTATGTCACTATGGCATTGGGGTAGCGCTTGGTGTAGCCCCCCTTGCTGCATTTATTGCCGTAACCAACAGTCTGTCCTTTCCCGTTGAGCTGGTGCTACTGTCGCTCTTTACCTTTTTCTGGATTAGCGGATTCGATATTATCTATGCCTTGCTGGATATTGATTTTGACCGGGCTAATAACGTGCGGAGCATCCCGGCAACGCTCGGAGCAAAAGGGGCTCAGCTGGTCGCGGCGATTACCCACCTAATTTCTTTTGCCGTACTCGTGATGCTATGGATTCCGACGGATTCCATTTTTGCAACGCTGGCTATGCTGGTTTCGGCTGGAGCATTTGGTGCGGCTTACTTGCAAAGTATTCCTATTCCGGTTAGGTTTTTCCCAATCTCTGCTATTGCTGGAATCGCCGGCGCATTGGTAGTACTATTTGGAGTCGGATGATGAATCTGGTTGTGGCAATAACGGGCGCCTCGGGTGCCTTGGCAGCAAAGCTGTTGATGGAAAAGTCAAAGTGGCCGGTAACGCTGGTTTCGAGCAAGATGGGTCGTGTGGTCTATGAGCAGGAGGTCGGCCCTTTCTCCGAGTTGGAAACGTTGGCAGACAAGGTTTGGAAAGACGGCGACCTGACGGCAACCATTGCTTCAGGATCTGTACCGACCGCTGGAATGATTATTATGCCTTGTTCGGCCAATACACTGGGGAAAGTTGCAGCAGGCATCGCAGATTCTCTTGTGACACGCGCGGCGCATTGCCAATTGAAAGAGGGCCGCAAAGTCGTGCTGTGTATTCGCGAAGCTCCCTGGACCTTGCTGAATGCACAAAATGCGGTAAGCATTGCGGCGGCAGGCGGAACGATCATGCCGATGTCACCTCCCTATTATATGTCGAAGGGCCGCGATCCCAATACGGTATCGATGGCCGAAATGCTGGGGTTCTTTGTTGATCATGTGCTGTCGATTTTCGGACAGGAAGCTCCGCAGACTTGGGAAGATATCCGATGAGTGAATCCGAGCGCGATACCCTGATTTCCGCGGAAGAAAATCGTGATATGTTTGATCGCATTGCCAAAAATTACGATGTGGCAAACCGGGCCATTTCAATGGGAATGGATAAAGGCTGGCGGCGTAAGACTATTGGGCTTCTGAAGCCGTTCCGTGCAGGGCGCTATCTCGACATTGGTACCGGTACCGGTGATCTTGTTTTTGAGATTCTCGACCAATCCGGAAATGTGTTGATCGATGGAATTGATCCGGCAGAACAAATGCTGGAAATTGCCCGGGATAAAGCGGAAAAACGTCAGGTTGGCGACACGGTTTCCTTTCTGGTTGCCGACGCACTGGATTTGCCGATGGAAAGCGATACCTATGATGGTATTGTTTCCGGGTTTTGTTTTCGGAATATTGAGCGTCGGCAAAAAGCTTTGGCTGAAATGATGCGTGTTTTAAAGCCGGGCGGCATGCTGGTGATTCTTGAGGCCACGTATCCGGCCAATGCACTGGTTCGCTTGGGGTATAAGTTATACCGTCCACTTGTTCCGCTGATCGGTAAGCTATTAGGTGGCGGGTCGGCCTATAAATATTTAATGGATTCAATTGAAGATTTTCCCCGCCCTGAAACAGTGACGGATATGTTCGGTGCCGCCGGTTTTTCCGGCGTTCAATACAAGTCTCTTACATTCGGGACCGTGTGCATATTTTCGGGAAAGAAATAGACGACCATGAAAGATGAATTTATTTTTGCAGGTGCTCCCTATAGTAATTCGGCCCCACTGGTCGATAAGCTTATTGAAGTAGATACCCGTGTCCGGGTGATGAACGATCATCCGGCAAATTTGGCGCGTGATCTGAATGAGGGAAAGGCGGATGTGGCGCTAATTCCTGTGGCTCACCTGTTTAACCATCCTGAGCTGACGATGCTCAAAGGTTTGGGCGTTGCGGCTGATGGGCCTGTAAAAAGTGTGCTTCTGAAATGTAATAAGCCGATGGGGAAGATTAAAACGATTTGTCGTGATCCTGCATCGGCCACATCCAATGCGTTAGCCGAGATCCTGATGCGGAAGTATTTTAAACAGAACATTGAAATGTGTGATTTCAAAGCGGTCGACAAGCCCGATGCGACTGTGGTAATCGGGGACCGTGCTCTGTGTGCTGATCCGGCCCCGGCCGGTGACATTGATTTGGCTGAGGCCTGGCAAAAGTGGACCAAGTTGCCTTTTGTGTTTGCTGTATGGGCTGTGAGAAAAGATTTTGAGCATATTGATGAGGTTACAAAAATAGCGCATAAGGCCTATCAACAAGGGTTTTTGGCCACAGAAGATATTGCCGCGCGCTTTTCCGAACAGCTGGGTGGGACCTATCTATTTTGGCTGGATTACCTCGATAATTCAATTTACTACAAGCTGGATGCAAGAGATCTGGAAGGAATGAATCGATTCCAAAAACTGCTTAGGGGAATGGATGATTTCAAGATACCGGGAAGAAACGTGGCCTTTACTTCGTAAAGAACCACGTCCTACACCACTGGATTGATCAATTGGAGTTTGGTGAAAAAAGCAGCGGTGTAGCAACAGTGTTAAACAACAACCAAAAAATCAGGGTTTTTTACGGCTGAATTCGCTGCAATGAGAAGCTTTCTCATAACGGCTGTTAATACGACTTTTTTAGGGCGATGATTGACTTCAACCAAGCGGGTGTAGAACTCCTTCATAGCGGGATTGTGCTGGATTGCCGCTATCCCTGTTGTAGGGAGCCAAGCCCGCAAGAGCCGTCGCTCTCTGTCGAGAAATCGTACCAATCTCTGGAAGATGGGCAAGCAACGTTGCGGAGCAAACTTTTCCAAGCCCCGTGATGCGTTCGATGCATTGAGCCTTTTTCTTCATGTCGGCATCTTCTCGAATCGTTTTCGCGATCTTCTTCTCAATGGACTTAATTTCCCGCTCTATCCATCGCAGATGCTTTTGCACCATCTTGCGGAGGATTGAATCGCCCGCTGTTTCAAGACGATTGGTTTTGGCGGTGCGCATTTCCGTGAGCTGTTGGCGGCGGTCGACAAGGGCGGTAAGGGAACGCTGCTGTTTGGACGGTTTTTCGGCGGGCTCAGGATGCGTGTTGTCCGCAAAGGCGGTTATGACGCGCGCATCAATGGCATCCGTCTTTGCCAGCTGGCCAATGCCGATGGCATAGTGCCTGACCCGGGCGGGGTTAACGATGCTGGCGGCACCGCCTGCCGCCATGATCATCCAGGCAGGCAGTCGTTCGTATCCCCCGGTGGATTCGAACACAAAATGAACCTTCCCGGCACGGGCCATAAGCGACCGGGAGCCTTTGACGGTGTTTTCAAAGCGCACCGTTTTTCCGTTAATCAATGCATCCAAATGCTTCTTGGCAACATCCACCCCACAATATACTTTTCCTTCGTGTTTCATGTTGACTCCTTCTTGTTAATGCGAGCTCGCTTCCGCGGCTCATGCAACAGTTCGAGTTTAACATGGCAACCACCCGGCGGATCTTGTCTACACCACGTTCTGCCCACGGGCGAACTAGGACGTGCTCGATCTCACCTGGGCGGGAACCGCTCTCCGTCTGCCAACGGGGAGCGGCACTCCAATCCGATTCACGGAAAAAAGGATTTATCCGACGGATAAAGAGTCCATTCTCTAAATCCTTTTTCCCTACCTGCTTTGAATTCGGTGGGGGTAATATACAAGGACGTGCCTCTCCGCGAAGCGGAGGGCGCGTTTCCGGCAGGTAAATGGGGTTTCAAGATTTTCCGAACCCCTTAGCTCGTCCAAAAAGGTATAAACCGTCCCGTCCCTACTAATAGGGCTAGGCACGGAGCACGTATTTTGAACGTAATGGCTTATTTTTTTAACTTGATTCAGTATCTATCCATGTCTAAATTTCGGCCTTTGTAGCTGGGGTGTAGCCATTAACCGTATATTTATACTTATTATTTCACTGATGCTAAGTACGTATTTCGTGCGTGCGGCAACGGATATTGGGAATAACTCCAATAATGAATCCGTAACCGTTGATGGTGGGTTATGGAGTACAGAACTGCTTCGTATTGGGTATAATTTCGGCTACGAAAACAGCCTTAATATCATAAATGGCGGACAGGTAAACAGCAGTGTCGTGCATATCGGCGATCTAGAAGGGTATGAAAATTCGGCGACGGTCTCCGGAATTGGTTCCGTATGGAATGTCGCCAATACCCTTTCAGTAGGACGTAACCGAGGCCGCGATAACCAACTTACGATTGACGATTATGCTGTTGTAAATGCCGGAAATAGCTTTGTCGGTGGATTGAACCGCAGTAGCGACCATAATACGGCTATGGTCGGCAGCGGCGCTGTGTGGAATACCGGAGCTAATCTTTATGTTGGGATCGGTGGCGTTTATAATAAACTCTCTATCCTGAACGGAGGGCGGGTAAACAGTGAACTTGCCTATATCGGATATACCTACGGCGGGTATATTGCCAATGGTAATAGTGTGTTGGTTTCCGGAGTAGGATCAACTTGGGTTAGTTCTGACACGATTTCATTCGGTAGTATGGCAAGCTCCATGACGATATCTAGCGGGGCAGTAGTGGTTGCAAATGCGGGGATTTCAATGGGAGACCCTAGTAATGCGCTAAATCTTAAAAGCGGTGGAAAACTTGAAGTTGGAGCGGCTTTTGATGCCTCGCAACCCGGGTTTCATTTCGAAGCCGGTAGTACGTTGGTGGTTGAGGGGCAGCTGACTGGCCTTTCAGAAGTGGAATTTGATCATAGACTTGAGGCGGTCAGTGTTCTGGGTAATTTTCTGGTTAACGGCGTGCTGGCTCTGGGAAACAGTCCTGCGGACAGCACAATTAACGGTTCGCTTACCATGGGTTCCAATGGTGTGCTTGAGATGGAGCTTGGTGGCTATGTTGCTGGCGTGGATTCGGATCGACTCACCGTCGTCGACATCAGTATTTTGGACGGAACGTTGGATGTTTCCTTTATCAATGATTTGACGGTCCAGAATGGCGATTCATTCCACCTTTTCGATTGGCAGGACTGGGTGGACGGCACGTTCTCAGACATTGATACTCCTGTATTGGGAGGAGGGTTGTCTTGGGATACGTCTGAGTTATACACGACAGGTAATTTGAACGTTATTCCTGAGCCGGCTGTACTGTCATTGCTTTTGATTGCGGGAACCTTCGGATTTATCTATCGACGACTAAACAGTTAGGCGTTATTCGAAGTGGGAAAAATCCTTGGCCGCTAAAAGATCTCCATAGCGATCGATATATCTGGCAACCTTCTCAAAATGATCGGTAAAATCGGTAAACTCGTTTTCTAAATATCCGGCCAGTCATCCTGAGCGATCAGCTTCTTTTTCCAAAGAATGACGCCGGCGCCGATAATCATCAGGGCAGAATAAAGCTGACCTTTGGTGAGCCACCCAAAGTAAATTGTGTTATCGGGTTCCCGGAAAAATTCCATGCTGATTCGGGCGAGGGCGTAGAGAATTAGATAGCTTGCGCTGAGGGCACCTGATTGTTTTCCCCATTTGGTATTTCGCAACAGCATCATGATGCCAAAAACAAGGAGCCCTTCGGTAAAGGCCTGATAAAGTTGGGAAGGATGACGGGCTTCCAAGCGGCCAGTTTCCACCAGCGCTTCAATTTCTGGTTGACTGTAGTGCCCATAGTGCATGCCCAGTTGCTGCGGAAATATTACAGCCCATTTAACATCGGAAACCCGGCCCCACAGTTCACCGTTAATAAAGTTAGCCAACCGCCCGAACGCTAAACCAAGCGACGTTGTTGCCGCCATCTGATCTGTCAGATTCCAGAACGAATGCTTATGTTTTCGCGCATACCAGAGTATGCACAGGATTACCCCGACAAAGCCGCCGTGGCTGGCCATTCCGCCTTCCCAGACACGAAAGGCATACATGGGATCACTGAGAAATGTGCCAAAGCCGTACAGCAGCACGTAGCCCAGACGACCGCCGATAAAGACGCCAAAAAAAGCGAGCAGCACCACGAAATTACTCACCTCTTTCTCCGGGACATCAAACTCACCGCGCCTAGACCAATGGCGCAAAAGAAAAATCGAAGCAACAAACCCAAGCAAGTAGGAAAGGCCGTACCAGCGAATAGCCAGCGGCCCGCCGATTTCGAAGACGATAGGATTAATGTTGTGAATGTAGTGCGTCATTCCGGCGAACTATAGTTTCCGTCAGCTGGAAAGCAAGTTGCGATGCAAAAGAGCGTTACATTGTAGCGATCTGAAACGAGCTGTTAATTTTCTGGCAGATGCTCAAGATCCTTGTGACGACCGGAGGCCGGTTTATTGATTCGTAAATCAGCCCGAGTAATCAACTTGAGTGTAATGCCATCAAAAACAGTTGTTTTCGCTCGTGAATAACATGCATTGAATTCAACCCCATCAATTTCGTTAAGCACTTCGATTCGAACAGGTGCTAGAGCAACTAACGGTTGAGATGTCGTAGATGCGACGTCCCCGTCGCATTCTCTGTGCGGAGGCAAGCGACGAGGACGTAGGTGGGCTTCGCCTCGCTACGCGTCTACGAAAATAATTCATCACGGCATTGCAATCGTGAAATGCTCTAGACCCATTCGTACGATATTGCCTGGTTGGGTAAAGAGGTTGGGAGTTATTTATGGGGACACCATTCCGAAATCGTGGAATACAGTTACCAGCTTTGAGGCGGTGTTGGCATTGATGGAAACCCAAATATTAATATCTGCCGTGGTTCTCGGATAACCATGAAACCTCGCTGCATAACCGCCGATGAGAAGATATTCAACCTCGTAGTCGTTGAGCAACTTCAAGAACTCTTTGAAGTCGTCCGGAAGCATTTGATTTTCCATATGCAGCCTGTCGATTGATTTGAATGAGACGGTCTTCGGGGGGGGGGCGGGAATGCCAGTACGCATCATCAGATGAATCGTGCAGTGACCTTGCGGTCAGCATGGTTCGGTATTTATACAACCTGCTTGTATGAAAACGATTCTTCCAGTTGTCCAAGGTTTGGGAGCCCTTATTGATCGCTATAAAAGGGGGAAGGGTTGCGCTCCGCATGAGACGTAGGGCCGAAGCTAAAGATTTTTACCGGCACTTTCCGCCTGGAGATACAGCGTCCGCAGAGCGCACGTATTTAATTATCCGCGAATCGTCGATGGATAAAAAGAGCGCTTTAATAGGGTGGATTATCTCGTGTATCTTCGGGAAATAGACCTGTAGCCATCATGCACTCGGTAAAGGCAGTCCGCTTTGGGCTCTTAGCATAAAGTCTTTTAACTTTTCGAGCGGCCAACTATAAACTCTAAACCGCGCGCAGCGCTACTGCGCTTTGCGCATTGCTTCAATCTGAATTTCCAGTTCCGGCGTCAGCCACATATTCTGGGTGATCGAAAACTGCCCATGATTGGAAAGCACGCCCTTTGCCGTCTGATAATCCCGCGTAATATAGGTGGTCAGCATAAGGACATAATTATCGCCTTTTCCTGAAATTTGTACCGCCGGATTCTTCAGTCCTTCTTTTTCCAGTTCAGCAATCAGGGCCGCTTTCGTGGTTTCAGCATCCTTCCCGGAAGGCTTGATGATAATTAGATGCGGGCGACTGGAAGGCAGGTCCAGAAATTGGTCCGCATTCAGCGGCTGGTTTCCGGTAAACTCCTCATAGATTTCATAAATTGCAATATCATCGCCTTTTGCAAGTTTGGCATCAAGAATCTCTGTCACCTGCGGCTGATAGTTAGCAAGGGAGATTATGATTCGATCATGCAAAGCCGGGTTGCGCTCCTGGGCTGCAATGTCAATCAGCTGCTCTGCAATCTTAGGGGTCTTATGTTTTGTTTGGGTTAGGCCGTAATAAACGGCGTTAAATCGCACATCTCCCGAGTCATCGGTCGCAAGGCCTTGAAGCAGTTGAAGCGCTTCTGGATGTGGTATTTCTTTATCGGCTACAAAATATTGGCCCAATATCCGCGCGGTCATACTTCTGAGTAGAGAATCCTTATCTTTCGCACATACGGAAAGTCCTGGTAGATAGCTTTCGTCAACGGGATTTCTGATATTCCCCTGCGTTATCATGGCTAACGAATGCATCTTTAGCTGAGAGGGTCCTGTTTTTAACATTTCCTGAACAGATATTGTAGCTGGTTGGGTGGGGGCATTTGTTGGTGTTAATGTTTCGGCCATTGCAGAAATGGAAAATGCGATGAGGGCGGTAAATATGGTTTGTTTAATCATGGGGTTCTCCTAGTTCTAAGAACGAATAAGATAGATAGTATAGTCATCAAAAACAAGCAACGAATGAAATGCTTAAGCTTACATGAATTTAACTTGGGTATTTTGGGGTTCTGTGCCTTTCTCTTTGGTGGGTTTGGGTTCGTAATAGGGTAGGAAATGAAATGGGTTCAGTTCCCCCTGTTGCAAGCATCGGTGAATGTTGTTTATTGTTTGGAGCAAAAAACAATGAGCTGATTTGATGTTTTATCTGCGTCTTTCTGTGTTATCTGCGGGCTGAGCAGGAAAAATGGTAGACTGTAAATTAAAATGCCCAGTTTGGAAATCGAGTGCCCCATGCCAGACACGAAGTGAGGCTGGAGCCCGCGACGGCAGCGAAGCGGCAATG
>JADGFE010000151.1 GCA_016744085.1 Kiritimatiellales bacterium
CGGGTTTCGAAGCTACGAAGTGCTGAAAATCGCCCTATTTCACACAACGGGAGGGTTGCCCGAGCCGGAATCGGCCCACCGATTCTGCGGATGAGGCTAAAAAAAAGTCCTTTAATTATAATTTGTTGCTTAATGATGTTGTGTGGATGCAAGCCCGTCTTGATTCGCTACAAGCATGTTGTTGTGAAAGAAAGTGCAGTATTAAAGATTACGCAATGTTCGACTGAATCTAATGACTCTCAAGGTAATCCGCTGTCTGCCCCGAAGGTCAGCCTGCCTGTAAAATGCCTTCTTTCGGCAGAGGACTATGTTGTGCTGATTCATACCCCGCTGAATGTTACACCAGTGGTATTCTTGAGGGCTCATAACAAAGAAAATGAAACACTGAAACTACAAGGGTCCCATCTGCTGAAACTTGAAGAAACATCTGCTGCAGGACTCGAAGGCTATACTCACTCATTCTTAGTGGAAGAAGCTCGGGGGGAGGGTGTAATAGATTTTGAAGTTCTGACGAAGGATGGGAAAATCCTTGGGCATTCCAAGATGAAGTACAATACCATATCGCGTGGCTATGTTTGGATCATAGACGCAATATAGAATGAACTCACGCGCCAGCCAACAACCTTGACCATGCCCCGAAACGAAGTGCAAGGACACTTTACGCCCAACGAACTCGTTGGCCTAGGGTCAGCCTGTGAATTTCAGAACTAGTCGTAAGACGGATCAGCCAAAATGGGTCGGTAAGCATGTGTGGCAGAAAAACTCTTGTGGAGCGTGTTGCCAGCTCTCGCCTTAAACGTCGTTCGTATGCTGACTTTTAATCCAGCTCATTAGTTCTTCACCTGAAGCAAACCGATTTTCCATCTGAGCATCGTAGGCTTCTTTAAGGATGGCTCCAATTTGGCGACCTTCTTGAATTCCGATTTTCATCAAATCATGTCCGTTAATCCAGGGCTCCGGAAGCATGGGCTCGCCGGCCATTTCTTCCTGATAGTTTTGTACGAATGAATAATTATCCAACATCGCATGGGAGCCCAGGCAATCGAGTCGATGTAGTTCCATTTCAAGATCAAAAGTTTCGGCACCAATTAACTTTCGGAGAGTAGAGGGCCGCATCTTTTGCACATCCATAAAACGCATATGCCCGCGTATGGAATCAACAATATGACTCTTTTCCTTATTAGGAAACTTGAGGCGAGTGAGAATGGTATCAGTCATATCTGCACCAACGGAAGCATGACCATCGAACCGAATGCGCTGTTCTCCATCCGTTCCGGGGCCCATTGAGGCCGTAGGCGGTTTCCCGACATCATGTAGCAGAATGGTGTAAGCTCGTTCCCGTGCGTTGAAGGCATTGTTATTCTCGAGAGTACTTTGGCCCATAAGGTTCAGCATTAGACAGGTATGCTCGAATACATCGCCTTCTGGATGAAATTGTGGCGGTTGTTCCTGCCCGACCATGGCGACAATTTCGGGTAGCATAAATTTGAGTAACCCGACCTTATGAAGATGTTTTAATGCATCGCCCGGCTTAATGCTATCGGTCAGCATGCGGGTCAGTTCCGATTCAATGCGTTCTGCGCTGATGTTGGTGATCAGGTGAGCCATCTTAATAATGGCTGCTTCCGTGTTTGGATCGAGGGAAAATCCCAGAATGTGGGCAAAGCGAATGGCGCGTAGCATTCGAAGGTGATCTTCCTCAAACCGTTCTTCTGGATTGCCGATCGCTGAAATCAGTTTCCGGTCCAGATCCCGTTGTCCGTGGACATAATCATGCAGCTGATCTTTTTCCGGATCATAAAACATGCCGTTAATCGTGAAGTCCCGTCGCAGCGCATCTTCTTTTGCGGCACTGAATATAATGGTCTCCGGATGCCGCCCGTCGAGGGTTCCGATTTCCTCACGAAAGGTTGCCACCTCAACCGTTTCTTTGCCATCGACAACGGCCACCACTCCGAATGCTTTGCCTATTGGAATGGTTTTTGGAAAAAGAGCCTCCACTTCTTCAGGGTAGGCGTCGGTTGCAATGTCATAGTCTTTGGGTATACGACCCAGTAATTCGTCACGTACACAACCACCTGCATAAAGCGCAACATACCCTCCTTTTTGAAGGGTTTTGATAACCCTCTGAGCAACATCTTTTTGGTGAGCTATTTCGTTCATATAACCTTTTACAGTAAATCGAATGAACTATAGTTATCTTGTTGTGTCGAAGGAAACAGTAAACATAGGAATCCTTGTATGAAGAAAACGACCTTTTTACTTATTGCGCTATTTAGTTTGATCATTGCTGCCTTTGGCCAATTTGGAGATCCCTTTAAGGTGGGCGCCAAATTGGAGGGTGATGAGGTTAAGCTGAACGTAACCGTACCTTCGAAGCACTATCTTTATACGGACCATTTTTCGGTGACCGATGCGCTGGGCAATGAACAGACGGCACTCTCATTACCGGAAGCTGAAACCATCATCGATCCGAATTCGGGAAAACCGAAACCGGTGTATGCAGAATCCTTTGATGCAACCTTTTCCTGGAAACCCGCCGCAGATGGCGCTGCATCCTTCCATGTTAAATATTGGGGATGCAATGATCAGGTTTGTTTTATTCCACAAACAAAAGTGGTTAAACTAACCGCCGTACCAGCAGCTACTCTGGCAACCGAAAAAAGGAGGGCGGGTAGTAGTGATTGGCAGAATGCGCTAGCTGGGTTCGAAGTACAGGCAATGGACGCCGGCTATATGAAAGCAAAGCCTTTTCTGAGGTTCCTTGATAAAGTGGAAAATGGTGGCGTTGGCGAAGAGGTTGATGGATTTCGCTTATTCCTCACGGATCCGGTCGCATTTGTTCGAGAGTCCGGCTTGCTGTTAACGATTGTCTTTATCCTGCTCGGTGGTCTCGCGCTGAACCTGACTCCCTGTGTTTTACCGATGATCCCAATTAATCTAGCGATTATCGGAGCGGGCGCGCAGGCCGGATCGAAAAGGCGGGGATTTTCTTTGGGAGCAACGTATGGATTAGGCATTGCACTGGTTTATGGTTTTCTCGGGGTTGTCGTCGTGCTGACCGGGTCCCAGTTTGGAACCATTCAGGCCAATCCTTGGTTTAACCTGGCTATCGCGCTCATCTTTGTGGTGCTGGCTTTGGCCATGTTTGATGTCTTTCATATTGATCTGACCCGGTTTCAATCCAAGATGGGAGGCGGAGAGGGTAAGCAGGGAAGTTTTATTTTAGCGCTTACGATGGGCTCAATTGCTGCACTGTTAGCCGGTGCTTGCGTAGCGCCCGTGGTGATTGCCGTTTTACTCCTCGCCACTAATATCTTTGAAGCGAACAGCATTGCCGGTTTGGCGCTCCCGTTTGTTTTGGGAATCGGAATGGCGCTACCTTGGCCTTTTGCCGGGGCGGGCCTTTCATTTCTTCCGAAACCAGGCAAATGGATGGAATACGTAAAGTACGGATTTGGTGTGGGCATCGTTCTTTTTGCGCTCTACTACGGAAGTCTGAGTTATCGTGCATTCCATCCTGCTGACATCACCGCTGACGGCGAGGTTGAGGGGCATCTCGTAATCGACGGCACAACGAATAAAGGATTGGCTGATGCCTTGAAGCAAGCTGAAGATGACGGTCAGTTGGTATTTATCGATTTCTGGGCGAGCTGGTGCAAGAACTGTAAAATGATGGATAAGACCACATTTAAGGATGCTATGGTGAAAGATCGCCTGCATGATTATACATTTATTAAATATGTCGCAGAAGATCCGACCGATCCCGAAACCAAAGCGGTGATGGAGCACTTTGGGGTTCAGGGATTACCGACATTTGTTGCGCTCAAGGCAAAATAAAACCGGGGTATAGCCCCCGGTTAAGCACCGCTTAAAAACTGAATTTTCGGTTAATCAATAAAGCCTTCTTTACGGAAGTCTTTAACGACGCTCTTAATGATACCTGCCATGTTCTTTATGTCTGAGCGGTCATCGTAGACCACCTTGCGACCCGTCCAGATCAGTTTTTCGGTATCGATGTCATAGAGATTGGTTTCCAATTCAAATTCCATAAAGCTGACCACATCAGCGGTGTTAAAAGTAATGCTGTATCCGTAGTCATAATAGCCCCAATAGTTATTATAGGGCGTGCTGTCATAGCCCGTGGTGACCACTTGGTTTCTTTCGGTCTCGGATAGCACGCGGGTAACAATAATACTGTCGACATTGTTTTCTTTTAGCAAAGCCTCCAGAGCTTCCTTGTCCAGCTTATCGGTCACCTTATGATTCGCGTGAAGCGAGCTGGCAGATACGCCGAGCTCCAGCAAACGGGCAACAAATATATCCTCATACTGTCGGGTGATCGTATCGCTTTCTGAAACGCCCAGCACGATCGTTTTACCAATAGGGCGGTCGGTAGATGCCGGATCTGTCCACGATTTCATTTTCACGGTATTGCATGCGCTCATTAGAACCGTAGTTAGCGATGTCAGAATCAAGCCGATAATTTTCTTATTCATAATATTCTCCATAGTTAAAAGGTATAAGTGATGCGATCGATTTCCTGAAACTCAGCACCTGAAAGTTGGTAACTCCGCGGATCTTTTTCAGTTCAGAAGCCTGCTTCAGAAAAGCGGTTTCGGCTGAAGAGCCTTCAGGGGGGGGGCAGTTTGAAAAAAACAGAGAGTACAATCATGGAGTTCTCTTTGGTTTTATCAATAACAGGGGTTGTGCAATAGGCCGTGATTCCCGTTGCAGTTAATAGATTCGTGAAGTGAGTGCGATTCATATAAAAAGCTTCAGCATTAATTAGAAAATGGCTTTTGGTGCTGTAGTAACAAGCGATTTAGAAACCTCTCCGAGGTCAAACCATTTGGCAGGATCGGTTGTTCCAGAAACCATTTTTTGGTGAGCCCGAATCCATGTCAGCATGACAATGCGAGATTGGCGGATGCTTAAAATCGTGCTGTCTGTAATTTGATCCACTTCTTGGTGGGAGGATAAATAGTCCTCCCAGTTTGGTTTCATTTTTTCCTGAACGGTATTTAATGCTTCCATGCGAACAAGAAGGTGCTCGCCAATTGCGCCTAAATCTTCTCGCGTTGGTCTGCCTTCAGGAATGATTTCTGGAGTCCATATCACACCACTTTCACGCAGTTCCTTCAAGGTTGGATCTTCCTTTCGAAAGGCGTCGTAGATGATTTCAAAGGCGGAAAGGATATCAAATTTTTCACGCTCCAGTTTGGCCCGGTAGCGAATAATGTCGGCATACTCCTCGTCGATTCTGCTATCCATTTTCTTAGAGAGAACTTCGATTGCCGCAATCAAATCATCAATCCCAAGCGCTGTTGCCATAATTGAGGCATTGAGTAGCGGTTGCGCTTTACGCAGCGCTCTCACAAATTCAGTTTGCACCTTCACTTGCTCAATTGTGTCGTCAAATGCATGGGCTTCAACCAGCTCGTGTTTGATCATGGAATCACGGAACTGGGTAAGGTAAATTGCATATTCAGTAATCTTGTTGGTTTCTGATCCTTCGCCTTCTGCAATATTCACAATTTCAATGGAATAGCGGACAATATTTTTTAAAACTTTTTTCAAGTCGGTGTTTAACTCGAAAACCAATTGCTCTTCAGGAGCGTCCAGTTCGAAAAAACGCCGGGCCAAAATGGTATCTTCCCGATTGAGCGTCAGATTTAGATCGCTCAGCATGGTAATCGTGTGATCCGCAAATAATCCGATATTGGCGATTCGTTTGCCTTTGAACTTGTCCTCATAGGTTGTACAACCTGCCAGTATGGCCACTAATAGAATGAGAACGATTTGGTTGCTTTTTTTCATGTTAAGCTCCTGATACCAGTTCAGCTTTAAAGTTCCCCACCATGACTTTGCTTTTAAGAAGCACTGGAATATGCCGGTGGTCGGCTGTACACCATATTTCCATTTTTGCGTTGTCGCTTTTTTCAAACACACCACCGATATCCTGCATATCGGGAACGAGCTTGAAGGTGTCATACTTTTTTCCGTTAACTTTTATTTCTTCCCGCTTGGTAATTTTTATTTTCGCCATTTTGCATCGCTTCCCATCCGTCATGGGGCCTTCAAACGATTTGCCAACCTCAAGTTTCTGGTTGCGAATGAAATAAAAGGCGGAGAGGGGGTCGAGCGTATTTTCCAGAATAGGAATCGTTTTCTTACTTTCTTTAATCGCTTCAAAATAATGAGCGCTCAGGTTTACCCAATCAAAATCCACGGTAATATTACGCTTTGTTTTTCCCTCGCGCTGAATTTTTGCATAACCCAGTGAGCGACTAACATCGTATTCAGCTAATGACGAAAGGGTGTCGCGCACCTTAAAAATTTTATCAGCCACTTTGCCCGTTTTAGCAGTCATCATAAAACTCCGTACCTTGCGGCCATCCAGGTTTTCGTCAGGCAGAACCTCGAGGGCGACTTGTCCTGCCGTAATGAACTGCCATCCCAAGCTATAGGTCAGTTTTTCGCCAGCTTCAAATGCAGGGGGCTGAACGGATGCCGAACTTTGGTTGGCTCGGCTAAGCTGCTCAAGCAGAGGTATGGTCAGAATCGCGATTATAAAGTTTCTTCGTCTCATCATGCATAGCTCCCGCGAAGGTTTAGTGAAAGTTATTCCATACCTGGATAATTTGAAAGGAATGAATCGAAGAGTATTAAATAAAAAGCCTCTTCCGCAGAATCGGTGGGTAGTATGCTGCCCTTTTATGCCCCTAACCCCTGAAAACAGGAGATTTTCCTTTAAAATAGACCCTTTCTTT
>JADGFE010000294.1 GCA_016744085.1 Kiritimatiellales bacterium
ATCGAGAGTACAAAAACAAACCGAGAGGGAATTGTCTACGAAAATCGGTTTTTCATACCCGCATTGCCTAAAGGGCCTGTAGATGAAAAGACCATGATCGATGAATGATCAACTTTGACCTCAACCTATGAATTGCATACGCTGTGCTGACTTAATATGAATAGGGCGATTTCCAGAATAAGTAGTTGGTTGCTTTTTACAGCATTTATCTGTGTGTCTGCAGTTGCGGAAGTTGAAAGTGTAAAATATAAAGTGAAAATCCGTGGTGCGAAAGATGGGGCGGTGAAAAAAACCATTAAAGAATCAACAGTAACCTGGAAGCAACGGAAACGTCAGCCGTCAACGGAAGGACAATTGAGGCGGCGGGTTGAAAAAGATCTCCCGATTATTGAAACGATACTTGAGGCAAACGGCTATTACGACGGGACGGTAAGTGCAGAATTCGATATAGACCGGAAACCAATTCGGGTTGCCTTAAATGTTGAATTGGGTGAGCAGTATCGATACCGCTTGGTCAGGATTGATTATTCAGGAATGCCTGATCCTGAAATGAAGAAAATTAAACCGTTAATTCGACCGAACAAGCGGGTTGTTGCTGTGAAAGTTTTTCAGGAGCAACAACGCATACAGGATGAGCTGACTTGGATTGGATATCCTTTTCCTAAGCTTACAAAAAGAACCATATCGATTGATCGCGAGAATAAGGTTGTAGATCTTGAACTGGTCTTTGAACCCGGGCAGGTGGCCTATTTTGGTAAGGTTGATGTTCGGGGAATGGAGACGCTTCCGGAATCCTATATCCAGCGGCAGATCCCGTGGCGCGAAGGCGAAAAGTATAATGCAAAGGAAGTTGCTGATTTTGAGAAAAAAATGCTGGGAACCGGTTTATTCGGCTCGGTTCGTTTAACACCGAAAGATCAGGACGGTCAGACCAGTGCCATTCCAATTGAGATGCAGCTTAAAGAACGTAGTAAGCGAACAATCAGGTTGGGCATTAATTATTCCGATATCGGTCCCGGCGGCAAAGTTTATTGGGAGCATCGCAGTTTTCTAGGTAAAGGGGAACGGCTTGAAATTTCATCAACATGGAACCCGATTAAATATAGTGCGGATGCAAAGTTGACCCGCCCTGGTTTTCTGACTGCGAACCAAGCGGCTGTGCTGGAATTTGAACTCTCCAGGGATACGCCGGATGCATACGAATCGCAGCATGCTAAAACCTTGGCAATGATTATAAGGGATTTTACGCCAACCGTTCAGGGGGGGCTTGGGGTGGGGTATAAATTTTCCGATGTCGAACAGTTTGCGAGTTCAGAAAAATATCAACATATACTGATCCCATTGCAGTCCAAGTACGATAATCGTAATGACCCATTAAATCCGGTTCGTGGCGGGCAGGCATTTGGACGTACAACATTTTTTGAAGATACACTCGGTTCCGATAATTTCCTCAAAAGCGAATTCGAGGGGCGAAAATATTTTATGCTATGGAATACATACAGGCTTTCGAGCGCGTTCCGGCTTACTCTGGGAAGTATTGATGGGGCGTCAATTGAGAATGTTCCTGCTGATGAACGATTTTATGCTGGCGGTGGTGGTTCAATTCGCGGGTTTGAGTATCAGGAGGTGGGACCCAGTGTGAGTGGGACGCCGGCGGGTGGGAATAAAAAGATCGAGTTTTCAGCCGAACTTCGTTTGCAGCCCGGCAACCGACTGGGTTATGTGGCATTTTTAGATGGAGGAACGGTCTATAATGATTTTAGCGGGAGTGATTATAATCGGGCACTAAGTTATGGGGCTGGTATTGGAC
>JADGFE010000152.1 GCA_016744085.1 Kiritimatiellales bacterium
TCATTGCCGCTTCGCTGCCGTCGCGGGCTCCAGCCTCACTTCGTGTCTGGCATGGGGCACTCGATTTCCAAACTGGGCATTTTAATTTACAGTCTACCTCCTTAACGAATGCTCATAATTTTTTAATGCGTAAAACGTAAATATGAGTTAAGATGCTGGGATCTCATTGCAACTTATCAAGCTATGCAGGACGCTTTTAATGAACGGAAGTGCACTTGATATTGATATGGTACTAAATTGGTTTAGAGGTTTTGCAAGCGGCTCTAATGATTAAGACCTGTTGGAGTATGCTAAAAGTACTCGAACATCGGCTTTTTCGATTGCATATCGCCTAGCTTGAACTTATTAAAGGGATCAATTTCGTTAGAATTGCTACACTAGTTGAATTGAGCTGACTTTTGCCCGTTCTGAATTGGATTTACTTTTTGCGAACGGTTATTTTGAGCCAAATAGATAATCATTTATATTTTATGAAAAAGAGGCACTAAGATGAAAAATTTGGAAGACACCAAGAGCATGCACCCGCTTAAGACGAAGATGAACATCATCCGATTGTTTATGATGAGTATGATCTTTCTGGGCGTGAGTTCCGCAGATGGGACCGAGCATCCTGTGCTACAGCATAATTTTTCGGGTGAAACAATAAGTTCGTTGCAGTCAAAAGTTCAAGAGTTGATGAATCTCACGGAGGCGCAGACCCTCGAGATTGTTCCGAACCAAACGCCGTTGGTTCGCATGGCGTGCCCGTATGATCGAGCCGGTCTTCCATATGATGACGAGTGGGACAATCAATCGGCCAAGATGATGAACTACAGCTGGTCGTCGAGCAACCCACACCAGATCACCTGCACGGATTGCAATCGGGTTTATCCGGGCAATGCGGAATATCCAATGGCTCATTCCGATACGTTCCATAACCTCAAGGGTGAGCCGGTTACGATTCCATATTATTATGATGCCAATAAGACAGCTTATGGCCTACCGGGGCAGGTGACGACGATGGGCAGGCGATATTATATGGAGGCTGCGGTGGATTATGCCAAGTGGAAGTGGTTGTTTCCGAAACTGCAATCGTTGGCCGAGCTATATCATTTGACGAATGACGAGCAGTATGCCCGCCGGGCGTCGTTAATTCTGAGTGAGTACGCTAAGAATTTTAAGGATTTTCTGCTTTCGAAGGATTACGGACATACCTTTGCCTCGACAGCTGGCAGGAGCATGCCCTATGGGTGGGCGGAAACCCGCTGGGATCGGCGTCTGCCTGACGAGCACATGACAGATCTGCTGGAAGTGGTGGATCTCGTTTATGACAGCACCTCGCTGGAGGCACTGGAAACGGAGCTGGGCCTTAATATCCGCGATGATTTATGGCAAGCCTTTGAAAGTGGTCTGCAGCGGATTCTTTACTCCGGTTACAACGTTTTCTTTGGCCAGCATCCTGGAGCGAAGGAGTATCTTTCGCTAGGAAAAGTTTTTGAAAACGCCGACCTCCAGCATTTAGTGTATCAAACCTACTTTGATCTGCCCCGCTTTGCCTTTGCTTCTGATGGAAGTTTTTTTGAGGGGACCGGCTATTCGGCCATTCAGATGTTGAATACCGCTCAAATCCGTGAAGATGACGGTTACTCTGACCCGGCTTCCTATCAGGAAGCGGATCGCATTGATAATCTCAAGCCATGGACCATTCGAGAGGATTTTTACCGTAAGACCTACTCTGCTCGTAATGATATTCGCTATCCTGACGGCAAGATGCCTATTATCCAGGACTCCTCGCCATTCTCTTCGATATGGACGACCAGCGGCCCCCGTGCTTCAAGTAAGAATATCATGAAATCCGGCTACAAGCATGTAATTCTAGGTGCTGGAGAGGGCGATGGCCAGATTCAGGTCCAGATGGGGTTTGGCGAAAACAGTGCCAACCACTCGCGACAGGATACCATGGGGCTTCAGCTCTATGCATTTGCCCACCCACTGGTCGACAGTTTTCCGTATCATAAAAGTAAACTTCGAAAATATTCCAGCATGTCAGTTAGCCACAATACGGTCATTGTTGATCATCAGAATCAAAACAAAAATTATTCAGATGCGATGCCGCTTATCTATAGCCCGACACTGTCCGGACTAAGTCTATTCAGCGCAGATGGTTCCGGGGCATATTTGAACCTCGCAACGAAATACAAACGAACACTAGCTCTGAATACGGCAGACGCAAAGAAGCCCTATATTATCGACATTTTTCAAGTAAAAGGGGGAGCAACCCATGACTATATGATGAAGGGGGCCTCCTTTTTCCCGATGACCGCCCAGAGTAGTCTAAGTATGAATTCAATGGCTGGAGAGCGACCACTTCTTCCTGCCGGAGAAACATGGGTTGAGCCAGCAAAACAAGGTAATTCGATGGGAAGTGGCTACGGTTTGTTCTTCAATGTTAAGCAGGCACAGGCACAGAACAATTTCACAGTCGACTTTACCTGCGACGATCCATGGGCTCCGGGAGGAGATTTCGGTGAAGGAGGTGCCCATTATCGGAACTGGGATCCCTATGAATTTGACCCCACAACCTATGCGGACAAAGAGGACGTGGGTTTGCGACACCATGTAGTTGGGCAAAGTAATCAACAGCTATTCCTTGCGGAGACTCCGGCACTGAACCGCCATGGTTTTTACGGCCAAGGCACCCTGCCTTCAGAGTCATGGGACCGTCTTCCGCAGATGATCCTGCGGTCCACCCCCAGTGGAGGAACGGAAAGTACTTTTGTTATAATACATGAACCTTACTATGAGTCATCCAGCATTACAGACGTGCAACGAATCGATATGGGAGATCCGAGCATCTTATTATTACAGATTGATTATGCAGACCGGCAGGATCTTTTCTTCTATTCGCTGGATGGAACAGCGGTGGATGCCACCTATCAGGACGTCAGTTTTTCGGGAGTGGCCGGTTTGGTGGCCTCTCATCAGAATGGATCTCATGATGCCTATTTGATTGGCGGAAAGAGTCTAATTAAAACTGGAAAGGTTAATCTTCAGAATGACAACGCGGCCTATACCGGAACCGTTACGGACAGCTCACGGACATGGGATAACCTGGGGTCGGAAAATTCCTTTATCGTGGATGCAGATATTGACCTTATGGAGGGAACTGCACTGGCTGGACAATGGATTATTCTTAAACACCACGGCAGTTATGAAGCTTTAGATGAATCGCGAATCAAAAATTACATAAAGAGACTGCAGCGTGATGAAACAATGAACTCCTTCGGACTGAGCTCCAGCAACCTCTGGCATCGTTGGTATGAAAACATTGAAACTGGAGATGATCCAAATAATATGATGCTACAGGGCGGTGGGGACTGTTTTGAGATTGCTCGTATCGAGAAACGGAATGGACAGACCATTGTTCATACCAAGGAAGACCACGGCCTGATCATTGGAGGCGGGAAGACCGAAGAATATTTCTATCCCTGTCGAACCTTTGAGGGAATAACCACATTTACAATCCATAATGTAGCCGCAACCCGCTCAACAGTGCTTGCGCAGCCAGCTGGAGGGACGTTCCTTGATTCCATAGAGGTTACGCTTGAGGAACCCACCAGCGGAAACGCGATTTACTATGCCCTGACGACTCCTTCGGCATCGCCCGGCCCGTCGGACTGGACGGTCTATTCAAGCCCCTTGCTTATTACAGAATCTTCAGACCTACATCTGCGCAGCGAGAGCACGAATACGCTGATGCAAGCAACGGTTTCCACCTTCAACTATACAAAAATACAGGCACCGATAGATCCTTCGAATGCGACGGCCGGACTCACTCGTAAAATGTATCATAGCCAAAATATCTTTGATCCAGGCAGTTCACCCCAAGAGACAAAAACAGTCTATGAGATCAGTGCGAGTAATTTGATACATGAAATCGCAAATGATCCAGGGCGGTTAAACTTTTCTGGCCACCTTCGTGTGGATCGACCCGGCATCTATACCTTCTACTATTTAGCAGATCGCGATGGCATGTTGAAGATCGGGGATGCGGAAGTTCTTAAATCCCAACCAGAGGTAATCGCTACACCAGTCTCCCGCGTAGTAGAGGTTGCTTTAGATCAAGGTATTTATCCCATTCAGTTTGAGCTGTATGTGCGCCAGTTTATGTCGCATTGGGATCCGGATATCAAACTTGAGTGGAGCGGCCCTGGGCTTGAACGCCAGCAGATTCCAATATTAACAGCCTCGGAAATTGACAATAACAGTACCGTCACATTTTCCAGCGACCTTATTGCTTTTCCATCGACATTCGACTTGGTTACGTACAGCAATACACTTGCCGGCACAGCGGTGGATGGAAATGGGGATCCAGTAGCCTACCGAAAAATCTCTGGACCGAGCTGGCTGACGGTTGCGGCAGATGGAGCACTTGGCGGTCTTCCAACACAAGGAGATATCGGACTCAACACGTTCGAGGTTTCGGCCAGCGATTGGCTGGGCGCTTCGGACAGCACTATCGTAACGATGGATGTATTGGCCAATCCCAGTTCAGTTTCGCTATTCACAGAGGATGCTTATACCCTGACAAGTGCTTTTGAGGATTCGGCCTTTAGCGGATCTATCTCCGGATTTACGGTTGATCCCGGAACCAATACATTTACCTTTAGCAAAGCTACTGGTTCGGATTGGCTGTATGTTACCTCGGCCGGAACACTCAACGGAACGCCGCGGAGCGGCGATATCGGATCTAACACCTTGACAGTTGTGGTGTCCGATGGTAACGGCGGTTTAGACAGTGCTGCCATAACGACCGATGTATTAGCCAACCCCAACTCGCTGTTCACACAAGATGTATACACCTTGACAAATGCATTTGAGGACTTGCCTTACAGCGGATCCATCGCCGAATTTACAATTGATCCAGGAAGCAATACATTTACATTCAGTAAAATTTCCGGTTCGGACTGGTTGCATGTTGCATCGGGCGGAACACTCAGCGGAACGCCACAGAGCAGCGATATCGGTTCCGAAACCTTTACGGTTGCAGTAACCAACAGTAACGGTGGATTCGATAGGGCTACACTCCAGATCTCAGTGATTTCTACGAGCCCGATTACTTATACGGTGAATGGAATCACTGACCAGGGAACGGGCTGGGATGGTAGCGGTATTATTACCTGGGACGGTACCCAACAGGTTTCACTGACTTCCACTACGAAGTTCATCGCCGGTGACATGCTTCATATCACAGCCAGTAGCAAACTAATGGGCTTGAGCTTTAGCGGCTGGGACCTAAGCAACCTGACAATTAACTCTCAGGAACCCAGCGGATATGGACTCAAAAACACCTCATTCATTGGCTCCGGGGTAAGCAACACCGTTATCAATGCAGGAAAGTATGCCTTTAGGGGTTCATCTTCCACGCTTTTCGGTGGTGATATGACTGGTCTGACCATTAATTCAATCAATGATGGCTTCAGGGATGCCGATGCCGCTCTTGACGGATCGACTTTCTCCGGGGCGGTTATCAATTCGGGTGGTTCGCATTCGTTTGGCTGGATAACGGAGAGCACCCCTGTCTTTGATGGAGCAATCATCAACTTCTTGAGTTCAGCGACACGCACCTTCAGAGATACTGCAGTGAGTGCCTTCGACTTTTCAGGGGCGACGGTTTCCATTAAGTCTGTTGAACTATGGAAGAGTGCTAAGGGTTCTGTTCCTACGAATTGGGCGAACACGGTGATCTCCAGTGATCCCGGTTGTGGCCTGTTTGACCGTTCCAGCACCACAACGGCGTTTGCCGACCAGATACTGGATTTTGCAGGAGCAACCCTCAGCGGCGACATATTTGCTGGCATGGACGGGACGGATTCGATGGTTATTGAATTTAGTTCTGTAGACGTCTCCGGCCTCACCAGTAGCCCGAATGTATCCGACTACGCCAATATCACAATTTTCTATGGTGCGAGCACCGTATTCGGCACCTTCACCGAACAGAATGCAATCGATGCTGGATGGACACTTCGGCAAGTTCAATCAGGCTACAATCAATGGCTTACCAATTATCCGAGTCTGCACAATACCGATCCTGGGCATGATGAAGAACCGGATGGCATGGACAATCTGATGGAATATGCATTGGGTGCTAACCCAACCAATGATGATGCGGAATTCTTTATGCCTTTATCAGAAGTGGGTGACGGTGTTATGAGTTATATATACAGACGCCAAAAACCCGCGGATCCTTCGTTGAGCTATACGGTTTTCTCGACCACTAATCTGTTGAATGCACCCATGACCAACGTCACGATCGAACTGGGCGTCTCCGGCGTGAGCAACGGATTCGAGCACGTGACCAACACAATCTCAACGGCCACAGAACTACAGCAGTTCATGCAGTTAAAGATACAAAAGAACTAGTAATCGCCTTTGCTTCGTAGCGGAGAACCGAGGGAGGCATTCTTGAAGATGCCGTTTCACCCCTCGGCGACTCCTCTGCATTTTTGTAGCAGACAAAATCTTCGTCTTCGAACTGGGGTACGGAGCGCGAACAAATCGCATTAATGTTGCCGAGTTATTCGAGGGGTATGCGGCCGTTCGGGGTCCGCATTGACAGGATTACGAAGAGGCGTTTTCGCGGGATGACTTCCAACGAGCTGGCGTCCAATCGGTAGAGGCACAGTCCCGGACTTCGCGATGCTGGGCACGCTCATCCACCTCCTCAGCGTTGCCATTGCGCTTCGCTCCATTGCCGTCCGTTCCGGCCAGC
>JADGFE010000153.1 GCA_016744085.1 Kiritimatiellales bacterium
AAAGGAAAATCTCCTGTTTTCAGGGGTTAGGGGCATAAAAGGGCAGCATACTACCCACCGATTCTGCGGAAGAGGCTAAAAAATAGACTAAAACAGTATCGACACCGTCGCTAAAGACCAATATTTTTTTGAACTTTATCAACCCTATGGAGGAGTAATGATTAAACGTATCGCATTGTTTGCTTTATTAGCCGGGCTAATTGCCGGTTGCCAGTCTCCGGTAGCCCCTGCTTCCGAACCGAAAGATGAAATTGATCCGCCGAAAAAGGAGCAGGTCAAAGAAGCGGAAGAAAAAGACAAGGCTGCCGAAGCTAAAGCTGTTGAGGAAAACGTGGGCGAAGTTGCCACTGAAGTGAAGGCTGAAGAGGTAAAAGAAGTCACGAAGCCGGCTGTTGCAGTCGTTAAAGAAGAACCCAAAGTACAGGAAAGGAATATTATTATGATCTTAATGAAAACGTCCAAAGGGGACATTAAAATTGAACTCGATGCGGATAAAGCACCGAAGACCGTTGCCAACTTTATGAAATATGTTGAAGCAGGGCACTATAACGATGTTGTTTTTCATCGTGTGATTGATGGATTTATGATTCAGGGTGGCGGATTTGATAAAGAGATGAATCAGAAGCACGCTCCGCATACGGTTGAGAATGAAGCTAACAATGGTCTTAAAAATGAAGTCGGCACCATTGCCATGGCGCGTACAAACGATCCGCACAGTGGCGGCGCTCAGTTCTTTATCAACGTAAACAACAACTCCTTCCTGAACTATCCAGGTCAGGATGGCTTTGGTTACTGCGTATTTGGGAAGGTGGTCGAGGGTATGGATGTTGCTAATGCCATTAAGTCTGTGCCTACCGGAGGTCAGGACGTACCAAACGAGCAGATTGTTATTACTGAAGTCGTAGTACTCGAAGACTAGTTTTTCTCTTAGGAAAAACGCGGATGCCGGAACTTTCAATTATTGGAAGATTCCGGCATTCTTTTTGTATGAATACAGAGCGTAGCATGTTGATCGAAGCCATTCATTCCAGTGGTCACAAGGCGGCTATTGTGATAACAGGAGGTGGTAGCGGTGCTGCTCATGCTTTATTATCCCATCCGGGAGCATCACGTTTAGTGCTCGAACTCCAGATTCCCTATAGCGATCATGCTATGTTCGATTATCTTGGAAAAGAAATCGGGCCGTCCTGTTCCGAAGAAGCAGCCATAACGATGGCTGGCCGAGCGTTTGAACGGGCTGTTGTCTTTTCCCTTAGGGCAACAACGCCGTCGTCGATTTTAGGTATAGCCTGCACGGCCGCGCTGCAAACCACGCGCGAACGAAAAGGGGCCGACCGGGCATGCATCTGTATAAAATCTCGTAAGGATCAGGTGGTTTATAAGATTGAATTCAACGGGGGAGATCGGTTTGAACAGGAAGAACGCTTAACCGAAGAATTATTGAATTGTATTGCCGCTTTCCTTGGAGTGGATGAGCAATGAAAGGTGTGCTGCACCAATTGATTGCCGGAGAGCTTCCTTATATTCTAGTCGGACGTGATGATCTCCCCCGCCATGTCATACTGATACCGGGGTCGTTTAATCCTTTGCATGCCGGGCATGAAGGCTTGCTGATGGCGGCTGAAAAAATAACGAATCGTGAAGGACTGTTTGAACTTTCCGTTACAAATGTCGACAAGCCTCCACTTACTATCGGCGACGTAGAACGAAGACTCCTGCAACTAAAGGGGCGTCGCAAAGCGATTCTGTCCAGTGCGCCTACATTTTTGGAAAAGGCAGAATTGTTTCCCGGCGCCTGGTTTGCGATGGGGTATGATACTGCCATTCGTCTACTGAGTTCTGAATATCACGACGACGTACCCACCATGCTAAAGCGATTTCAGGACCTAAAAACCCGGTTTGTTGTTGCAGGGCGATTGCATCATGGAGAGTTTCAAGAATTGAATGAAATGGAAATGCCAGCCGGTTTTGAAGAGCTTTTTATTCCAATCTCGGAATCGCTGTTTCGCGAAGATATCAGCTCAACAGCATTACGAAATAAATAAAAAAGGCGCCCGAAAGGACGCCTTTTCTTGCCGAAATAATCAGGTTTACAGCGCGGCGAGTGCCGCATTCTTAACCAGATCACCCAGCTCAGTGGTGGTGGCAAGCGTATTGCCTTCTTTCCATAGATCGCCCGAACGATAGCCATCGTCGAGAATTTTTTCAACACCGGCGCGAATTGCGTTGGCCGCATCGCCTTCACCGATAGTATCAAGCATCATAGCTGCAGAGAGGATCATAGCAAACGGATTGGCTTTGCCCTGACCCGCAATATCCGGTGCAGAACCATGAACCGGTTCAAAGATGCCCACGGGCCCACCAACCGAAGCGGAAGGTAGCAGACCGAGGGAACCACCGAGCGTGGCGGAGGTGTCGGAAAGAATATCGCCGAAAATATTACCGGTCACGATCACGTCGAACTGACGCGGGTTGATGACCATCTGCATGGCGGCGTTATCGATATAGAGGTGGTCGAGTTCAACGTCGGAATATTCCGCCTGATGCAACTCAATCACGGTGTCTCTCCAAAGTCTGGAAACGTCTAGCACGTTGGCTTTGTCGACGCTGGTTACTTTGTTGCGACGTTTGCGGGCCCATTCGAACGCGACGCGGGCGACGCGTTTGATTTCGCCTGCTGAATAGATCATTGTATTCCATGATTTCTTGTCGTCGCCTTCGCCTTCGGTGCCACGAGGTTCGCCGAAGTAGATACCTCCGGTAAGTTCGCGCACGGTGAAGAGATCGAGACCAGAAACCGTTTCAGGACGCAGGGGAGAGTTTTCAGCCAGCGAAGCCGGAACGGTTACAGGGCGTAGGTTGGCAAATGCACCGAGTTCTTTCCGGATTTTAAGCAGGCCGCTTTCCGGACGCATCGCGCCAGTCAGAGAATCCCACTTAGGGCCGCCAACAGCACCAAGAAGAACGGCATCGGATGCTTTGCACGTAGCGACTACGGAATCGGGCATTGGGTCGTTATGAGCGTCAATCGCCGCTCCGCCTGCATTCTGTTCGGTATATTCGAGCGCAAATCCGGCTTTTTCAGCAACCGCATCAAGGACCTTAACGGACTCGGCAATGACTTCCGGGCCAATGCCATCTCCGGGCAACAGCGTAATAGTATAGGTTTTGGACATAGTATTTCCTTTGTTTGAAAATGAGCGCGAAATCTTACTTAGGCTCGCAGATATTGCAAACCCGTAATTCGCAGGAGTTTTCGAGGAAAGGAAAAAGGGTTGGCTTACTGGCCCCCGCCGCCACCACGTCTTCCACCGCCGCCGCGACTCCCGCGACCGGGCATCTGTAGCGACGTTGCACTGATGATCTCTTCAACGTGTGTGGCAAAGTTCAGAGCGTCCTGACCTTCGTATCCGAGATCCGAACCCAGTTGCTTAAACATCACGGTTCGTTCCTCCTTCATAAGAGGACGAACTTCATTCATTTCCGTCATCAGTTCACGCATGGCTTCCCGGTCGGGGGCGGCTTCAGGATCCTTAAATTGCTCAGTCAGCGCCCACACATTTACCATTCTTTCGACCAGCTGTTCGTGGTTCGCCCGTTCTTCCTCAGTCATCATCGAAGTATCGAGATCCATGAAGGTGGCAGTGCGTTCTGCGAGGTTGTATCGCATTTCCTCTTGCCGCTCCTGCCGCTTCTGAACCATTTCAGCGTACGCTTTAGGATCCTCTTCTTTCATTTTGGCCATGCGGTCCTCAAATGATTCCCGTTCGCGAGGAGGGCGGTTGGTATTGGATTGGATATTTTCAAGAAGGGCGTTTTTTTGAGCCAGTTGGCTTTTTAGTACTGTAACTTCATTGGTATCGCCAGTATCTGTCATATAAACGATTTCTGGCGCAGGCAAAGCATCGGGTACTGCGGCTTCCATGCGGGAAATTTGTTCTTGCAGGGCCGTAATTTGAGCTTTCGCGGATTTGTTTTTTGAAGATAGCGACATCGCCGAAACCACACTGACCAAGGCGATCGTAGAAACGATTCCGAGCATAACTAACGAGTTTTTTTTATTCATAATAATCTCCATGTCGAAAATAACGCTAAGCGGTAATTATTATTGCCAACATTTTACATTATAGAAAAATATTCTGCTTGAGGCGTTGGTGGTCATCAAAAGCAACGGGCAGGCTGAGCACAATATTCAGCAGGGCCGCCAGTACCATGGCCGTGAAAATACAGATCATAATACCGATCTGATATTTGATGGCTTCCATCGGCATTGCACCCCCTAGAATTTGTCCTGTCATCATGCCGGGCAGAGAAACAATTCCCATGGTGGCCATGGTGGCAACGGATGGATTGACCGCGGCTTTGATAGCATCCCGTAGATAAGGGTGTGTGGCCTCGCGTAGATTTGCTCCCAGCATGAGGTAGGTCATAAACTCATTTTCATTCTTTCGGATGCCGCTATAGAAGTGTTCCAAACTCAGCACATTGCTTCGTAGGCAGTTTCCTAAAACCATACCGACGATAGGAACCATGTAGCGCGCGTCATAAATTGGATCTGGTTGAATGGCAATCAGGATAAACCAGCCACTGACCAATAAAGTGCTGCCCGCAACCCCAATCAGTGACCGCCAAAAAAACAGGCCCCGTTTCAGTCCGGCCTTATTTAGAATACTCAGGTTGGCAACGATCAGCATAACCGTTACCCATAATAGGCTGATGAATGGATTGTTGAGCTGGAAGATATATTTCAAGTAGAGACCGACCAGAAATAACTGGACGGTCATTCGTGCAGCAGCAAGCAGTGTGTCGCGGATAATTCCCAACTGCAGATAAAAGAAGATCACTACTGGAATTAGCAGCATGGCATACATGGAAAGCATAGCGGTTAAGGATAGGTCAGCGCTCATGATTCCATCTCCAGAAGCTTCTGTTCTGAAATTTCAACAATTCGCCCGCAGGATTTGATCCATTCGGAGTCGTGCGAAACAGAGAGCAAGGTAATATCCGACCTGAATAATTCATCCAGTACGGCTGAACGACTTTCGGGATCAAGGGCCGAGGTAATTTCATCGGCCAGAAAAGTTGTTTTACCCAGAAGGAGGGCGCGGCTGATGGCAATGCGTTGTTTTTCTCCTCCCGAAATTCGGGCGCTGGATTTTTCAAGAATGGTAGCAGGCAGATGAAGCCTTTCGAGCAGTCGGATAATTTCTTTTTCCGGCGGTTGGTTTCCTTCGTGAACCTTGTAACGAAAGGGGAGCAATAGTGCATCTCGTACATTTTCTGCTCCCAACACTGGTTCCTGTCCGATGAATGCAATGCGTGATCGGATTTGATATACAGTAGAAGTCGATAGCTCAATATCATCAATACGTACGGTGCCTTTATGAAGAGCAAGCGCACCAACTGCAGTTTTAAGTAATGAGCTTTTACCGCAACCGGAAGGTCCTCGAATAACCACTTTGTCACCCGCTTTAATAAGAAGATTGGAATCTTTTAGTAAGATCTGTTCATGTAGCTGAAGCGTAATGTCGGAAAACGAAATCATGCTAAATACCTATCGCAATAATGATGGCTAGAGTTATGGCAGAGAGCAGAGTGCTCAGCGCAACAATGCGTCCGGCCAACGGGGCGTCATTTCCCATCACATCAGCCATAACATACGACATACCAGCGGCTGGGCAGGCTAGATAGAATATCGCAACCATGGCTTCCGTATTATCCAGATTGAACAATCCGACAATCAGAAATCCGATCAGAGGCGTAATGACGACTTTAATGAGCGACGCGATCAGCGTTGGCGATGCCGTTCCCCGCAGTTTTTCAAATTCGAGTCCGGCTCCGATGCTGACGAGAATCAGGGCTAGCGCGGAGCTGCCGAGAGCCTCCAGCGGGCGGTATAAAAAGAGCGGCAGCTCAACAGTGCTCAAGTTGAGTCCCAGACCGACAACGCAGGACATGATTAGTGGATTTTTAATGAACTCGAGAAAGAATGAGACGATCGAGGAGCCCTTCTTGCCTTTTCCCTTTCCATAATGGGTAAGTACAATGACCCCGAGAATATTAAAGATAATAACGACCGGTGCGAGAATTACGGTTCCAAGCATTTCTGCCCGCGCATCTAGCGCTCCGAGTGTATAGACAATGACGGGTAGGCCAATAAAGGCCCCATTTCCGCGGAAAGAGCCCTGAATAAAAGAGCCGGTTGATGGTGCTGACAGTTTTAAAATCCGTGCAATGGCCCATGCAACAATAAGACTTAGCAGGGTGCCGACTCCGAACAGTAAAACAATCTTCGAAATCGTTTCAATTTCCAGCTCAGCCACACTGATCCGGCTGATCAGTAACGACGGCAGGGCAAACCAGAAGACAAACTTGTTGAGCCCCTTGAAAAAAGCCTCAGGCATAAAGCCGGTAGCCTTTAAAATCTTGCCGAGTGCAATCAGCAGGAATATCGGAGCTATGCTGTTAAGAATAAACATAGCCCGAAGGGTAGTGATTCAAGGTGAGGGATGCAAGTTTGAGTGATGAGAGACGATTGATACGTGAAATTCTATTTCGGTGATTAAGGATGTCAATAACCTAAAAATATGCCTCATCCGCAGAATCGGTGGGCCGATTCCGGCTCGGGCAACCCTCCCATTGTGTGAAATAGGGCGATTTTCAGCACTTCGTAGCTTCGAAACCC
>JADGFE010000154.1 GCA_016744085.1 Kiritimatiellales bacterium
CCATCAATGTGCTGATAATATCGAAGGTATGATTCCATGCATCTGCTGCAAGCACCTGGGATTTAGACATTCTGGCCAGCATACGAGCAAACATCGCCATCCATGTCTTAATCGCGATAGTTACTCCAGTGGCAATTAGCATCCATACTGGAGCATCAATAGGTTTCGGATTAATGAGTCGGCTGATTCCAGACCTCGCCACTTCGACTCCCACAAGAATCAGCGCAATCGCCAGTACCAATGTTGCAACCGCTTCGATTCGTCCATGACCAAAGGGATGATCTTCATCTCGGGGTTTTCTGGACCACTGAAATCCAAGAGCAATAACTAGAGAGCTGCACATATCGGTTAAATTATTGGTGGCATCGGCTATCATGGAAACACTGCCCGAAACCACGCCCAACCAACCTTTAGCCGCAGCAAGAGTGGCACTGAGCATGGCACTCGCCCACCCCGCCAGCATCCCCAGTCGTGTGCGGTTCTCATGGCTATCAGGCGGCAACGAAGAAACCATTACCCGTCGCAAAAGAAAGCCCATAATTGGACATGGCATTTTATGCTTTATTTCGCTCATAAAATCTCCAAAAAACAAAGGGCGCCCTGATAAACAGGACGCCCGATACAATAGACAATTTCTTTGAAGAAAGTCTACTTAACCTTTTCTTCCTTATGCCACAGAAGAACAACTGGAGTGGCCACGAAGATGGAAGAATATGTACCCACCAGAATACCGATGAACAGTGCCAACGCAAAGTCCTTCACAGCACCGCCACCAAAGACGAGCAGCATGACTACGGTCAGCAACGTGGTAATCGAAGTCAGCACGGTACGACTCAACGTCTGATTGATCGATAGGTTGGCAATGTCCTTATAGGACTTGCCCTTTTCCAGCTTAAGATCTTCACGAATACGGTCAAATACCACGATCGTGTCATTCACCGAATAACCCACAATCGTCAGCAGCGCCGCAATGATTGGCATACTGAGTTCGTTTCCGAGTGCACAGTAGATTCCGATCGTAATCAAAACGTCATGCGCCAAGGCCGTGATGGCACCCATCGCGAAGGCAAATTCGAAACGGATTGAAATATAGATAATGATTCCGATCAGGGCGAAGATAATGGCGTTGATGCCTTTCTTCTTCAACTCGGCACCGATCTGAGATCCCACACTATCATTTTTAATATCCTGATAGTTGCCGGACAGGCCTTTAACAGCAACTAATGCCGGTTCGGCTTCTTCTCCGGAAGCGCCCACTTTAACTTCGAGGAACTCTGTTCCGTCCAGCGCCGCCTGATAGGCAATATTTGCAGTCGGGAAGCCCGCTTCAGCCAACGTTCCGCGAACATCTTCAATATCCTGTTTGTCATCGAAAGCGAAGGTAATGACCGATCCACCGGTAAAGTCTACACCGAAGTTATCATCCCCTTTAGTAGAGAAGAGTCCCCATGTTCCAACAATCACCAGTAAAGAGATGATTCCTGCAATCTTGCGGGCTCCGAGGAAATTAAACTTCGCATTCTGAAGGAATGGAATAGACATCATCTTAATCGACTTCAGCACATTGCTATCGGCCATGGTATTGAAGAACAAGCGCGTCATTACAAGTACTATGAACATGCTCACAAGAATACCGGCACTCAATGTTACGGCAAACCCGCGGATCGGGCCGGAACCCTGCCAGAAGAGAATGATGGCCGTTAGCAACGTCGTTACGTTGGCATCTAAAATCGTACTGAATGCTTTGTTGTATCCGGCATTAATAGAACCGGCAACCGACTTTCCAACTCTCCATTCTTCACGCATACGCTCGAAGATCAGTACATTGGCATCAACGGCCATACCTACGGTCAATACGATACCGGCAATACCATACAATGTAAGAGTCGGCAGGCTAACAGATCCGCCTTCCAGTGAACCGGAAATAACACCAAGGAATCCTGCCGATACCATCATACCAACCGGCAACAGCAGCAGTACAAATACGAGCGACAAGTTAGCAATCAAACCAGGAACCATATAGAACAGCGCCATGAATACCAGAACAGCGATGCCACCATAAATGATCGCCTTCATACCGCTGTTGATAGAGTCGTGACCCAAGGTCGGAGCAACGGTGCGTTCTTCAACGATTTTAACACGCCCCGGCAGCGCTCCTGCACGAAGTACGTTTACTAAACGGCGAGCTTCCACAACGGAAAAGTTTCCGGAAATTTCGGCACGGCCACTAAAGATGGCTTCATTGATTTGCGGTGCAGAATACAGCGTGTCATCCAGAATAATCGCCATGCGGCGGTAGATTCCATCTTCTGAAGGACTGAATTTTTCGGTAACGTTACCGAAATCTTTTTTCCCTTTTCCATCAAACTCAAGCGATATGCTAGGAAGACCGGTCATCGGATCATAGGAAACAAATGCGTCTTTAATGGAATCGCCCCCCATCTGCCGACGGCGTTCAATAAATTCTGGACGATAAATAGTGGAACCATCCTGAAGGCGATCCGACATCAGCATATAGTCCGCATGCTTACCGCCGAAACGTTTGAGCCTTTCATAAAAGGCACGATCCAACTCATCGTCAGCCATGGCCGAACGGTCGCGAATAAAGTAGGTGCTGGAACGATCTTGTCCACCAATTTTAAATCCTGACGGAACTTGGCCGGAGCCGGTTACTTCGGCAACCCAGGCGTCGCTTTCCAGATGAACCATTTTAAAACTGAGTACCGCATCGCTCAGAATCTGAGCCTTTGCTTCTGCACGCGTATCGGCATCCGCTCCAGGAATACGAATTACGATGCGGGCATCGCCTTCCGGATATATTTCCGGCTCGGAGGTTCCCAACACGTCGATACGGTTGCGAATCGTTTCAACTGCAATTTCCTGCACCTTTTTGATCTGATCTTTCAGATCGGATTCGCTGACTCTCTCGCGAGATTCAGCCTCGCCGGATTCAACCATTTTCTTGGCAACATCCTCAGCATCGACCTCAACAACGAAACTCGATCCACCACGAAGGTCGAGACCGAGCGTTACTTTTTGATCAAGCGGTGTAACCAGAGCAAAAGACCAAATCACGAGGATGCCAAGCAGCATCCATTTCCAAAGTTTATTTTTATCCATTACGCTAAACCTTTCTTACTTGGCGGGTTCAATTTCTGTGGGTGTTTCACCCTTTTCCAATACCTGCGAGATCGCAGCACGAACAACTTCAACTTTCGTGTTTTCCGCAATGCGAACCATCAGAGTCGACTCCTTAACGTTGACGATCTCGCCCATGATTCCACTGGTCAGCAGGACACGGCTTCCGGTTTTAACCGATGCGATCATTTCCTTGCGCGCTTTTTCGCGGCGTTTCTGCGGACGAATCATCATGAAATACATGATCGCAAACAGAATGACCATCATGATGGGAAACTGTAACGGCGATCCTCCAGGGGCGGCGGCCGGGGCAGCTTCGGCGATGGTTAGTGGTAGTAAGTTCATATTGTATACCTTTCGTTTCTTCCTTCAGTTTTGTGAATATTACTCATTGCCGATTTCCGGAACTCAACGGCGTTGGCCTTTTTTAAAAAATGGCGTCGCAGACCCGCAATCAACATTCGACAATCTAAATTCTAAAATCACCGCGACTTCGTCGCGCCGTTCTCCTTAACATTTAACGTATGTTCTTCAAAAACGATGCGATAATTAGCATGAAACTCTGTTCGAAATTCTTCGAATGTTCCCTCCGCAATCGCCTTCCTCATATCTCTCATAAATTCGAGGTAACAATGCAAGTTGTGCATCGTTATCAGCCTCAGCCCCAGAATTTCCCCTACATTGATAAGGTGGCGCACATAAGCACGTGTAAAGTTTGTACACGCGTAGCAAGTGCATCCTTCCTCCAACGGCCGGGTATCTTCTTTATAAATAGCCGCTTTCACAGGATAACGACCTCGTCGCGTAGAAACCGTTCCGTTCCGCGCCTGTCGCGTAGGAATTACACAGTCGAACATATCGACTCCGCGAGCAACCGATTCCACCATCTGAGCCATTTCTCCAACACCCATCAGGTAACGCGGCTTATCCGTTGGCAGGTGATCGACCGTATCGTCCACTCCCCGCAGGATCAGCTCATCGGGTTCCCCCACGCTGACTCCGCCAATAGCATAGCCGTCGAAATCCATATCGACCAACGCCTTGGCGCACTCTTCACGTAAATCGGCAAAAACGCTGCCCTGGGCAATTCCGAAGACCAATTGGCCCTCTGCTCGAGGCGCTTCCCTGCAAATAGCCGCCCAATCTAGGGTTCTGCGTACTGCTTGGCAAGCGTATTCCTGCTCACATGGATACGGTGGACATTCATCAAAAACCATGGCGATATCCGAACCGAGCTTGCGTTGAATCTCCATCGATTCTTTCGGACCGATGAAAAGTTTGCGGCCATCCGAATGCGACTGAAATGAGACGCCCTCCGCCGTAATCTTATTTAGACTTCCAAGACTAAAAACCTGATACCCGCCGCTATCGGTCAAAATGGCGCGATCCCAACCCATAAATTTATGTAATCCGCCCATTCGTTCAATCAGATCCGGGCCCGGTCGATCATTCAGATGATAGGTATTTCCCAACAAGACTTCGCAACCAATGTCACGCATTTCCTGCGGCGACATACTTTTAACCGTTGCTTGTGTTCCAACCGGCATAAAAACCGGTGTTTCAACAGATCCGTGCGCTGTATGATATCGACCGCGACGGGCCTTGCAGGAGGGATCGGTTCCCAGTAATTCAAATTTTCCAAGCATAGTGATAAGTTTTAAGTGGTTAAGTCCTGCCGCACGAAGGTATCCCCTAGTGCCTATTACTTCACATCTTCGTAAAATTTAGCCATCGAAGTCTGCATATACGGAACGAGCCAAAGGAAACCGATACATCCGGTAAAGAACACGGCCAGCAGAATCCACCAGAAGAAGCGCCATTGCAGACAGAAATATTTCCATTTATTCCCAACCATCATTTCCTTACTACGCGTGATGGCTTCCAAAGGGCCGCAGTCTTCGTCCTCTGCAATAATAAAAAAGGCCATTGCGTAGCGGAAGGAGGCAATAATTCCCGGAATAATGAGCAAAAGAAGCCAGAGAAAAATGAGCAGTGTATAAAAGAAATAAACAGCAAATGATTTCCAAAACCGTCTAAATCCCGTGAATAGCAATTCCAGACGAGCTTCTGCATCTTGAGCAATACCCAGAAAAAAGCTGCAAAAGCCGACTGCGAGGGCTCCACCAATTAAAAACTGAACGGTATTGGATACAAGACCCATAAGACCGCTAGCAGACTCTGCGTTGCCGCCGTTTAAACCAGCCACGGTGCTTACAAAAATTGTAGCCCCAAAAACAAAGAGCGAAAAACTCATAGTCAGCGCGGTATAGAGCACATAGCCCAACACAGCCATGCCCCAGTTCCCGGAAAGCGTCATCCGGGCTTCGGCCATCAACTCTTTATTGGAAAGGCCGCCAACGGCATCGCCCAAACCCGGAGTTCCCAAATCCCCGTTGCCAGAGCCACCTTCACCCAACACATCCATTAAACCAGCCATGGTTTATCCCCTTGAAATAATTAAGCCGCAGATAGTGCCCAAAAACAGAAGACAAACCAAGCCGGAACATACATATAGAGGGGTCAGGTCTCGATATTCAACATTCGTTCAGCTTCAACAATCCACTTCTTTACTTGGCCATCGTCTGCCAAACGCTTTTCAAACCGTTTCTCCATCGCGCTCACCGCCGCATAATCCACGCCTCCGGCCGCATCCCCGATTTCAGTCAAGGTCATGCACGCATACTTTCGGGCAAGGTAATAGCAAGCAGCCCTCCCCCAGTCCCCGCGAACATACGCAAACGCTTCCCATTTTTCACCCTTCACCTGCTCAACCGCCTGGACTAAATCCGCCCAGCTACACCGGCGGTGCAACGTGCGGCGGCCTTCATATTCGGGGTCTTCCGAGCAAAGCGTCCTGATCTGATCAATATACAATTCGCTGCCCAAGGCGATGCGATCTTTCAGCTTTGAGAGGAAGTCTTCATCCACTCCATGGGCCACCCGATATTCCGCCATGCGCCGATAGTCTGCGGGCGACTCAACCATCGATCGAATCACTCCAACATCCAGCCATTCGGGAATCTTCCGTTTATACCCGGCATAATAGGGATAAGAGCTCCACCGATATGCGCGCAGCGTCTTTAGTCGTTCCGCCGCCACTTGTGGCGGAGGTTCCGCCCAGCCCAGTGCCTCCGCCGCTTTCTCTTTTTTCCCAAGGCCCAGCTTCTTCACCCGAACCGAGTTCAAATGCACGTACAGACTTAGCTCCAGCAGCCAATTCTCGTTCGTATCCACGAGAACCCCCTTGAAGCGACCTTGGAAAAGCGGCCCCACCCGCCGATACTTCGCATTGAACCACATGCTATACGACACCTTTAGCCACTGCATCGCCTTGCTCAGGTTTGCCTCCGGGGTACACACCAGCAGATGGAAATGGTTATCCATCAAAACATACCCATAGACCAAAAGACGGAAGCGACGTTGCGCCTCCGCCAATCGGTCCATAAAATGAATACGGTCTGCATCGTCCCTGAACAAATTGCACCGTTCAGTCCCGCGACATATGACGTGGTA
>JADGFE010000155.1 GCA_016744085.1 Kiritimatiellales bacterium
GGCATAAGGATCTCAAGGCGATCATGCGCTTTGCAGAACGAATGACCTTGCCCCAGCGTAAAAAACTCGCGCTTCCAAGCTTCGAGAAGGGAAGCCGCTTGCGCCCCTTCTTCAAAGCCGCAGCTGCCCTCTGCGCCCCGGGGATCGGCGAGGGTGACCGATAGGTGCCATCACCTTCGCGCAGTAGAGCGGCTAAAAGGAAATTGTTGCGATAACACCGCCGCCGCCTCTCCACCAACTTAAATCAAAGGGAGCAGCGCTAGCGACTTGTTCAGGAGGAATACGTGTAAAAGAACAGAAGACAGAACTTTTTTTTCTTCGCAAAACCCGGAAGGAATCTCCTTCATGCCTCGGAGATCCTTGTAAATATTCATAATTCAATCCCTTGAATGTAAACGGCTCTTTAAGGCGAATGATGATCGCCTCAGATTCCGAACCAAAACCACTCTCTGACTGAATACCCTGCTTGATAACAGTTGCCTGCAAAACTTTCCACTCCAAGGACTCCCCCAGATCCCAAGGATCACTAAGTTCTAAAACCACCGTCTTGCCTTCCAGATGTGATGAAGATTTCATTATTTGTCTCCATCCACTTTGATAACTTTAGCAGGCACTTTCCCCCTTGCGGTTCGCTCTGCCCCTCCTCCTGGCATGCTGTATTTTGGTTTGACTGTCGAAGGCTTGGAAAACTTACCGGCTGGTACTTCTAATGTTGCTCGCACCTCAGGAGTTTGTTCAAGAGCTGATCGCTGCCGAGCTCTTGTTGCACTCTTGTTGGCCGAATCGGTAGCGTAGTGCTTTCCTCCTCTACCACCACGCACAAGTCCAGTTTCTTTTGTTGCTTTCAGCTCCGCTTTCGACATCCAGCGTTGAACGGTTTCTGTTTTCGCTGTTTGCGAAAGCTTCCCTGAAACATATTTGGCGGCAGGTGCAACATCGGCACTCCCAACGATTAAAGTCACTAGCGGAATCATTAAGAATCCCAGAATTACTATAACTAGATTTGTCCACCAACGCGGATGCAACCAATTTTTACGGATACCCAAATAGTATGCCAAAGAGAGTGCACAACAGAGCCACAAGCCCCCAATAACCGAGGAATGATAAAGCTCAAGGAATCCAATCTTTACACCTGTATCGCTGTCCTCTAACACAAGTCCACCGCCAATGATAATTATGAATAATGGAGGTAGAACTGAGTTTAGAATTGATAGTATATACGAACCTACTGGCTTCTTATTTTCCATGATATGTTAACTTCCTTTTCAGCTTAGAAACTCCCTTACATATTGCCTCAATGAACTCTACCAATGACAAACTGGTTTGGTGAAGTTATCTCTGGATTCATAGGTCTTTACACGTTCTTTATCCGCAGTTGCCCGTATTTTTATCCTATGTACAATACATCTATTAGGTTTTCCAAATGTCGCCCTTCATCTGTTGGATTGTAATCTTCATCGAAACCATGCGTTTGAAGCCGTTCACCGCAGTGGTCACGCAGTCTATCTGCCGAATCTTCATCAAGGGACAATTGTGAACCAAATTTAACTGATAGTAATTTAGCCTTTAGGTCAGCTTCTAGAGGAAGAACCGACAACATAAACACAGCATCAGAATGAGATAAGCTAATCATTTTTTCTCCGCTTGTTTTTTGATAAGGCGTTTTGCTTTTTTAGACGAAGTAGGGTTCACAGATACAATTTTCTTTGTATCAGGATTAATTGCAACTTCAGCTTTCTTTCCGACATATCGCTGACTTTTTCGGCCTAGAGAATCCGTTTTTACAGGCCTCACATCTAATGGGTCTTTAATCGCACTTAGTTCATCAGCGGACTTTATACCTCTATTTATTTTCTGATCGACACCATGGCTAGATGTTTGCAGGCCACTACTTGTGGTTTTTGGTTTGGAAGTCTGCGTCAGCTTCGCGGCGTCATCTACAAGCTCATCAGGAAGAACAGCATCAACTTTCTTTAGTATCTTTAGCTTGGATATCTTAGAAACTTTGGTCAGCAGCCCCCCTGCGAGCACGTCGGCAGCAAATTCGCCGTAAAGCTCTGCACTACCTTCATCCGTAGAAGCCTTTTTCTTATAATCATCGACAATAGCCGTAGCAGTTCCCTTTAGGCCATTTTCCTTTATGGCAGCATAGGCATTCTTGTAAGTCGACGGTTTTACGATATCCCCATATCCTTTTATTGTATTGGCAAATCCCCGGCCCATTGCCTTTGCTCCAGCAATCCCTCTCTCAGGCTCAAATTGCCACGTAGTTTCCAATCCAATGGAATCGAATGCCGATATTGGGTTGCAATGTACGTAGCAACGCACACCCGATGCGAGGATCGTAGCGGCGAGGGAGATTTCTTGTTGCGGTTGAAGGGGTTGCGGATCGATTTCCCGGGCGTAATCCTCGGGCGTGGTGAAAAATTCCCCGACGCGGTTTTTTGGCGCTGCGGGCGGGTTGGCCAGGTGCGGGATGCGGAAGGCGGACGCGGTGCTGCTTAGCATAAGCAGCAGAAGGATTAGGCTGTGTGCGATCCGTTTCATGGTTGGCGAAAAGTGTAGCGAAACGGGTTGGGCGGCTAAAGGATAAAGGCTTTCTTTTCAGGACTTTGGAGTTTGTCCGGAGGGGTGGCATCGGGCGTGGACGGCTTGGAGCTGGAGGATGGTGACGTCGGTGTAGATGGCGGTGGTTTCGAGGCTGGCGTGGCCGAGCAGTTGCTGGATGTGGCGGATGTCGGCCCCGTTTTCGAGCATGTGCGTGGCGCAGGAGTGGCGGAAGAGGTGGCAGGCCCCGACGGCCTCGATCCCGGCGCGGTCGAGGATGCGCCGCATCCAGTTGCCAATATGGTTGGCGCTGAAGCGTTCGCCGTAGCCGGTGATGAAGAGGGCGTGTTCGCCGACGCGGGCAAGCAGGATGGGACGGACGTCGTCGAGATATTTGCGGAGCCACTGGAGGGCGCCGTCGCCGACGGGGACGATGCGGTCTTTCCCGTCTTTGCCTTCGCGGATGGCGAGGATGCCGGTTTGTGGATTGAGGTTTTCATAGTCGAGCCGGACGAGTTCGGCGCGGCGGATGCCGGTGGAGTAGAAGAGCTCCAGGATGGCGCGGTCGCGGAGACCGAGCGGGTCGGCGATGTCGGGTATGGAGAGGATGGTGCGGATCTGCTCGGGGCTGAGCGAGCGGGGAAGGCCACGGGGCTTTTTGCGGGGGAGTTCGAGTTCGCTGGCGGGGTTGGCTTCGAGCACGTTGGCGCGGCAGAGCCAGGCGAAGAAGGCTTGGAGGGAGGTGAGCCGCTGGCGTTGGGAGCGGACGGAGAGCGGGTTGCCGTCGGCCTTGCGGTGGTGATAGAGGTGCCGCTGGTAGCTTTCGAGGATCGGCTTGGTGATTTGTTCGGGGCGGCGCAGATCGCGCTCCTGCGCCCAGCGCAGGAAGGCGCGGAGACTCCAGCTGTGGCCGTTAATGGTTTTTTGGGAGTAGTTGCGCTGGCGTAGGTATTCGAACCATTCGTCGGCGAGGACGGCCATGGAGCGTGCGTCGCCGCGCTCGAGCAGGTCGTTTTCCTTGGGCTGGCCGCCGCGCTGGTCGGTGGTGCGCTTGTTCATCCAGCGCACGGCGTTGTATCCGGTTTTGGCCATGACTACGACTCCACAAGTTTCGGTGTCCCTGATGTGCGATCCGAACAGGCCGACAGGTTGGTCTTAAGTGCGGGTTCTTCAACGGGTTGAACCTGTCGGGGGGGGTGCCGTTCCGACACCCCCCCGACAGGTGGGCGTTTTTCCCGACAGGTTGCCGTCGTACCTTCAATTTTCCGGCATCGATGAGCCCAGCGTGGGCGGTGGACGGCTTTTCGTCCACGTCGGTGAGCAGTTCGTATTGGAACGCGCTGCCGGGGCGTCCGGCGCGGGGGGCGATGTATTCCATTTCCCGCAGGCGTTCAAGGTGCGCGCGGATCTGCGTGGTGCTCCACCCGAGCTTTTCGCGGATCTCGCGGCGGCTAAACCAAGCTGAGCTTGGAGCCATTTTTTCTTCCTCACAACGGGCACGAATAACCTGCTTAACGGCTTCGAGGACGCGCCGGGTTTGGGGTGGTAGTTCGTCGAGCGAACGCCCGAGCAGTTCGGGCGCAAGGCGGTTGGCCAGCTCGATGTCGTCGGGCAAGACCTCGATGTATTCGGTTCCGGAAGCAAGCCGCTTCCTTCCCCGTTGGTGCTGGTGGAGCAGCGCGATGGTGTCGATCAAGGTCAGGTATTTCTCGTGGTCGCGGCGCGTCCGCGTCCGCTCCGCCGTGAAGGTCAGCCGGTCGGCGAAGGGGTTGACGATGGCGACGGGATCGAGCAACCGCTGGGCGTTGCGCATGAGGGATAAAACGCGCTTGCGCTCCTCCCCGGCTTCCAGATCTTGGAGCGTCCGCGCCCTGCGCTGCAGCTCGTGGATGCGTTCGGTCTGCTCGCGGGATTCGTCGACGGTCAGCGTTAAACACCGGTTTTGTAACTCCTCGTCAATGTCGACGGAGGTCGTCGTCAGGAAGATCCTCACCGGCCCTTCAACGTGGTATTCCTGCGTTTCCATCCGGCCGGTATTGGCATCCTTGCCCGTGCTGGCGATGGTCAGTTCGCCTTCGGACTGAAGGAGCTTGAGCGCATAGCTGGCCTTTTCCGCGCCCTCCTCTTCAATGATGGCCAGGATGCGGTGCTTAAGGTTGTCCTCGCCGAGATAGTAGAGCGATTGCCCCGTCATGGCCGAGTATTTCACCTGCTCCTCGTCCGGGAACATGGCGAGCACCGATTCCATCAACACGCTCTTGCCCGCCGCGCTCGTGCTCTGGATGATCACGGCCAAAGGCCGCGCCAACTTGCGCGACGTGCAGGCTAAATAGGCCGCTAAACGATTCGATTCCTCGCCGACCAGGCCGCACTGATCGAAGCCCTCGCAGATGGCATCTACAAGATCCGGCGACTGAAGAAAAGCCAGGGCTTCGACGTGTTCGCCGGGCTCCATCTCGTAGATCGTTTCGCCCGGTTCGAGCGCGGTGTCGATCCGCGTCTGTTGCGCCTCCTCCAGCGCAAAGAGCAGCTTGGCGAGGTCGCGCTTGATGAGCGGTTTCTCCAGCCGCGTCTCCTCGTGGCCGCGCTCGATGAAGCGCCGACGATCGTTGTCCTTGGCCAGGTCGATCCCGTCGAGGTGAAAGTCGTCGCCCTTGCGGATTCGCAGCGTAATTTTTAGGACATCGAGCGAGTTGTTTTTATCGAGCCCGCCGACGCGGTACTCGCGCTCGCCGAGCTGGAGGAAGTGATATTCGCCGCGACGTTCGAGCGACGGGTTTTCTTTGACGGGATTTACAGGATGGACAGGATCTTTTTCTTCAGCCGCTTCAACCGGCTCCGGACTAGCTACTAAATTAGCAGCTAAAGATTCAGAACTAAAACCTGCGGGCGCAGGCGCACGAGAGGATCCAGAGATCCATTCCGCGCTTTTGATCAGGGCATGCAATGCCGGATACGGAGCCTTGGCTTTTGAGGCGTATTCGTTCGCATCCATGCCCGGCGGGAACCGGATCCGAAAGACCTCGATGCCAGCCGTTCCGCCGCCCGGTTCCCCGCCTCGTCATTGTCGTAGGCCAGTCGCACCGTCCGGACATTGTGCTCGATGAGCGCCTTGAAAAGCTCATCCGTAAATCCCTGACAACCGTAGATGAATGTCGTGTTATCAAAATTGTTCGCCCAGAACGTCAGCGCATCGAGCGGCGCCTCGCAGAGGATCACGCTGGAGTTTTCCAGCGCGGCGGGATTCCAAAATCCATCATGCGGCCCCGGCAAGTAAAGATGTAGCGGCGTTCCCTTCCGAAGGTTGGAAGTAATTTTCCGGCCATACATTTCCGCCACGAAGCCGGGCTGGTCAATGATCGGTACGGTGATCGAGCCGTTGAAATGCTCGTGGCCGCTCTCCCGAATGATGCCGATTTGCTGAAGCCGCTTGCGGATCTGCTGGCCTTCCTGCCGGGTTTTGCAAGGAAGTCGAAGCCCCAGACTTCGGTCGGCAAAGCCGATCTTGAACCGCTTAAGCATAGCCTCGTCACCGAGGCCGCGCTTTTTGAGGTACTCCAACGCCGCCGGATTTTTGAGCAACCGCTCATGGTAGTAGTCCGCCACTTGCCCAAGCAGCTCGCTATCCAACGCCTCCGGATCGAACGGGTTTTCCAACCTTCGGACATCCGAGCGGCTTTTCGGCGTTGAAGCCGATGAACTGAAGGCGACCGCCCCGCCTTCGGCCAGCAGTTCGTACGCATGGCGGAAGCTGATCTTATCAAAACGCTCGACGAACTGGATCGCGTTGCCCGCCACGCCGCAGCCCATGCAGTGGAAAAGCCCTTTGGCCGGACTGACGATAAACGACGGATCGCGGTCCTCGTGGAACGGACAGCATCCGGACAGATCCCGGCTACCGTGCTTCTTCAGCTCGATCCCCCGCGAGATCGGTTTCGCGTTTGATTCTCTCCAGCTCTTCTTCGGGTATCCGGGCCATAGCGTTCTCCTTTCAGCCTCTTCCGCAGAATCGGTGGGTAGTATGCTGCCCTTTTATGCCCCTAACCCCTGAAAACAGGAGATTTTCCTTTAAAATAGACCCTTTCTTT
>JADGFE010000005.1:0-19854 GCA_016744085.1 Kiritimatiellales bacterium
CTCCTTCTGTGTAGTGTCGTTTTCGTCGACAACACATTACAGATAAGTTGTTCGGTGTGTTAATCATTCATTTACCCACTGATTTGGCGGAAGACCCTAAATTTACCGTTTACTTTGCCAATGTTTACCGTCGGCGGCGACGGCTTTCCCCCATATCGCGGAAACGAAAAAAAATACTATAGAGCGCTCGTGCATTACAATTTTGCTCCCTCCATTGAAGAAGCAGAAACCTATCTTTCAGAAATGTGGTACTGGGATCTTCGTGATGTTCGGCTCTATATGCGCTGGAACGATGCCTGGCTGAGCAATCAGGATCGCGGCGCCGATCCGGATGGTAATCTTGACCGGCACTACGGCTATCCGACCTATGTTGATTCTAATGCCGTGCTGACTCAGTTCCAGATCGAAAAGATCAAAGTCCCTTGTGGTAAGCGCACCAAGACGGTTTTCCTTTACTACTATTCAAGGATCACCGCTGTGCCAAATACTGCGGTTCTCGTTGATGGTATTTGGTATAGCGAGGATGGCGAAGAACTGGGAGAACAGGCCTTCGGTTCCTTTGCGCGTAAATCATTCCTGTATGATCCGCTTGAACATGGGGACCCTTGTGAAAAGGGTAAATGGCGCAAGGATCGTTGAGATCAGGTTCGTCCGGACTGCAAATCTAATGACCGTGGCTGGAAAGGAGAAAAGAAGGAAGCTCCTAAGTAGGACTAGCAGAAAGAAAAGTCTCAGAGTAAACGTCGTCGCGGACGCCGTTAATCGGTTCACCGTTTCCAATTAGCAAGGGCCTGATCTTAGGATTGGGCCTTTTTGTATAAATTCTGAAGTGTCTTAGCCAGCTCCGGATCGGTCGCATAGAGAATTCCAAAATGATTCATATAGGTTGAATCCGCACGGTTCAGCTCCAGCGGTTCCCCGGTGATATCCGTTGCGACGGCTCCGATCTCGCTATAAATGCATGCGGTCGATGCGAAGTCCCATAGGCTTCCTCCTCCGTTGCCCTTCTTTGGAAATTTAAAATATGCCGCCGGCGGATTTACCAAACACCAAAGGGCATTCATAATGGCGCCGCCCTTATCTGTGAAATCTGCATCGAGCGCTTTAATTACATCTGTGAAATACGGTTGCTGCGCAATACTCCGGTCCGTGAAAACCTGGAGTCGCGATCCCTGCTCGCTAATTCTCCATGGTTTGGAATTCCTGAATGCACCCTGACCTTTTACAGCGTGATACAGCGTATGCTCTACCGGATCATAAACGACCCCGATCATCGGGGCTCCGGTACGGGAAACCAGGGCGATGGAAACGGCATAACCCGGAATGCTTTCAATGAAAGGCAGCGTGCCGTCGATAGGGTCGATGCACCAGAAATAATCCTTTTTTAACCGACTTCCATTATCCTCGGACTCTTCAGTGAGTAACGCTAAATCATATTCGGAAAACGTACGCTCCAGTACGTTGAGAATAAGATCCTGACTCTGTTGATCGACCTCGGTCAGAACCTGCGAGGCGAGGCTTTCGCCTCCTTCTTTATGCTGGATGTCAAGCGGGCGGGTTTCGGAAATATACTTTCCGGCCTTCCGCGCAGCTTGAATGGCATATCCCTCTAATTGGATTAAATTTTCTTCTGAGAGAATCATAACGGCTCTAAAACTTCGCGGGCTAGGCGTTTGCTGTAACGGTGAATCTTCCAATGGCCCGGACTCCATCCCTGCAGGAACCGGAAGAAGTCGGTCCAGGCCACGGGATAAAGTGCGCGCCAGTCCGTTTCCAATGCTTTGAAGTCCACGTCTTTATCGTGACTCATTAGAGCGGTTTCCAGAGACTGGAAGTAATAGTCGAGCAAAGCGGTTTCTTGACGCTCGCACTCGTCCTCTGTCAGGCAACTACTGATAAAATAGGCGACGTCCTTCATGCCGCATCCGCCGCCGACGTATTGAAAGTCGACTGCTGCGACCCGGTTATCTTCTGCAAAACAAAAGTTGGCGACTTTAGCATCACCGTGAACGATGGTTTGAAATGGGCTGCCGGAAAGTTTTTGGTCAATGGCCCCTGCGGCTTCTTTTAGCTCGGGATCGTCGAGCTTTTTCAGTTCATCTGGTCGCGTTTCCAGATGCCAGTAGGTTCCAATTTCCCAAAGCCTGGCAGGTTTCTCATTCATAAACGTCGCATGAAAGTTGGCCAACCAGGAAAGGCAGGCTTTGGTTTCGGCATGGGAGACATAGCTGCGCCGTCCGCCAAAACCGGAGGAATCCAGATCTTCCATCACCATAAAAACTTCATCGCCGTGGGTTTCGAGCGCCAAGCATTTCGGTACACGGCAGGAATCGTTGCAGCGTTCGGCCCATTGCTCATAGAAAGCGGTTTCCACCTGATACGACTTCACCTTCCGCTCGTGCGATTTCCCCGTATTCCACCCGCGCGGATGGTTTTTCGAGGTCGGCCAATGCACGTGTTTGACCACGACGCTGTCGCGATCCGCACCCTCCAATCTGCAGCGGACAATCTTTCCATAGCCGCTCCAAAGGCTTTGAATGATCTCGGATTCGGTGAGCCTGCTGGCACCGGTGGCGTTTAGTGTGATTTTAGTAAAGTGCTGATTCATATGAAAATAGTGTAGAGCATGCGTCCCGCTTGCTCAAACAAGCGGGACGCTTATTCTACATTGGGTTATCCACTTCTCCGCCATGCGCAACATAGATTCTTCGCTGGTATAATCTTCCAGTCGTTGAATTTCGACCCAGGCGAGGTCGTGTGATTCGTCGCTGACCACATAGTCTTCTGAGTCTGTGGCCTGAAAAGCGAATCGGATATCGTGGTGGTAATGTGCGGGTTCGGTCTTACGTTCTGGAATCAGGTGAATATCAATATCGAAGACTTCCGATGACACGCAGCCTAGATTGGTTAGCCCAGATTCCTCAACCGCTTCGCGCATGGCGGCATCGAGCACATTGGGATTCCCATCGACGTGTCCGCCCAACTGTAGCCACATATCCAGCTTCTTATGGTGCGTTAGCAGCACATGAGTTCCGGCCTGGTTCACTACCCAGGCGGAGCCGGTTACATGACCGATGGCCAACGAACGCTCAAAGCAGTCCAGATTGGATTCCACAAATTGAATCAACCGATCGATCATGGTGGTTTCGTCGGGCCAGTGGTTGCGATAGTTCTGAAGTTTGGAAAGCAGGTCGTTACGATGCATTGGGATCCTCTAACGTTTTAACAATGCGGGCGGGGTTTCCGGCAACAACGCAATCGGAAGGAACGTCTTTAGTAACCACTGATCCGGCTCCGACCACAACACGATCACCGATGGTTATGCCGGGCAGGACGATGGCTGAGCCGCCGAGCCAACAGTCTTTTCCAATGGTGATTGGTTCCCCGAATTCGAGCTCTTCCGCACGTTCGGCGGCATCTAGCGGATGACCTGCTGTATAGAGTTGCACGTTTGGCGCAAAGAGGGTGCGTGCGCCAATGGTGATTTTACAGACATCGAGGAAGATGCAGTTAAAGTTCAGGTATACCTTTTCTTCGCAATAAATATTGTAGCCGTAGTCGCAGGAGGGCGTTATGCAAATATCGTCGGCGCAGTTAGGCAGCAGTTCGCGCAGAATTTTTCGCTGCTCATCCGGATCATCGAAATAGTCGATGTTAAATTTTTTCTGAAGCCTGCGCGCTGTTACGCGTTCGGCGGCGAGTTCCGGTCCCATGCTGAAATAGAGCTCACCATCGAGCATTTTTTCTTTTTCGGATTTCATCATCAGGCCGGGTTAAAAAGGGGATAGAGAACATCGTACTGTTCTTCAAGTGCCTGCGGCATGACGCGTGTATCGGCGAGCACGGGCATAAAGTTGGTATCGCCGTTCCAGCGGGGAACAATATGCTGATGCACGTGGTCCTTGAGCCCGGCTCCGGCGGCTTCGCCGAGGTTGTAGCCTAGATTTAGTCCATCGGGTTTAAGTTCCGCCTTCAGGATTTCAACGGCTTCGATGGTTAAATCAGCAATTTCCAGTCGCTCTTCTGGAGTCAGATCTTTCAAATGCTCCAGATGACGGTAGGGCGTAACCATCAGGTGCCCGCCGTTATACGGATAGCGGTTCATCACGACGGCGCAGGTTTTTCCCCGTTTCAGCAGCAGGTTATCGCGGTCATTTTCCTCGGAAAATATTTTGCAAAGGAAGCAACCCGCCTCCTTGTCGCTCAAAATATATTCAATGCGCCACGGCGCCCAGATCGTCTTTTTCATAGTTAAAGTCCTTTCTTGAATGGTGGAATGAAGTGCCTGCGCGGACAAGAGTAAAAATGATCTGGCTGGCTAGAGAGTTCGGAAGTATATTTCCAACTTTATGTTTCTGCGGTGACCGAATGCCTAAATATGACAAAATCGAAGATCTGCTCTCGGAGCTTTACCAGAACCGGAAGCTTTTTTCGTCGCTGTTCGAGCGGCGGATGGCGGAGGTTGCGGAAGAGGCTGTGCTGGAGTTGATCGATGCCAGCTCGGAAAAGCTGGAACGACTGGCCGGATATGGGTTGCTGGTGCGCACGCCGGGACATGTGAAGCTGTCGGATCAACTCGAAGACTTTTTCTCCGAATATATGGAGGTCGATGAAACCGTCCATGTGCTCTACATCCAGGAAAACCTATCGGAAATTCGGAAGCTGAAGGATTATTGGTTGAAGGATCGGCAAGAGCGCTACCTGCTCAAGATTCGAAAACATCTGCGGGGCATCATCCGCATCACGGCACTGAACGTGAAAACACTGCGCAACAACATGGAGGAAACCTATACCACGGAAGGAAACTTCGAGGTGAAGCGTCAGAAACTCGAAGATGTGCGTACCCAGCGTGATGCGTTGGAGGGTGTGATCCGAGCGCTGGAGCGAATGCTGGAGGATGATATATTTTTTCGGTCGGCCTCGGATGAAGAGATGTTGCAGATCGTACATCTGCTGAAAATCATGCTGCATGAAAGTCGGCACAACCTGCTCGAAATTCAGCATAAAGTGATTTCCTACCTCAACCACATCGAACAGCGCGCCGCCGTGGTGGATAAAGTACTACGCCTTAAAATGCTCAAGGATCGGCACTATCTCCAGCAACAGTCTAATTTCCGGGACTTGGCTGTGGAATGCGAGGATCTGCCGCTGGCGGGTAACGATCCGTTGCGATCCCGACTCTCCCTACCGGATATGCGCGAAGAAGAGGCGATGCAGGAGCTGGTGCTGAAGGTCCGCATCCGATTGAAACACCGCGCCTTGCTTGCGCGAAACGTGGCTGGCGAAATGCCGGATAGTGCGTTGGCGGCGGCGGAGTCGATAGAGAGCAGCATAAATCTGTTTGCCCTGAAAAATATATTTCTCAAGCGCAATGGCGACCTCTTTTCGTTCGTAATGGAACACGACTTTGAGGAGCCCCTGACCGAAGACGCACGCGCCGGAATCTTTTGCCAACTGGCCTCCCGCTTTTCCGCTGAACTGGATTTCCGGGATGAGACGAAAGAAGTTGGAGAACTTGAGGTGGCGGTAGTTTATGGGAAACGGAATGCGTAAGGGCGTTTAAAAGAGATCGAGGAGCGAAATCCTTAGGAGTGCGAGGCAATAGCTGATCGAATACTCATTATTGGAATAATGATATATATCTATTGCTGCGCAAGGATGTTCTATGTATGTTCATCAACTATGAAGGTTGAAGCACTGGTACAAATTGAAGTGGGTCAGACGTTTTCGAGCAAAGACGTTTTGGGTTCGGGTGGAAATGTACACCTGATTGAACCTCGTTTGGTGGATGCGGGAGTAATAAATTATGCTGACACCAAGCGGGTTCAGTATTCAGGTAAAAAGATCCTGCAACGCGGGGATGTGCTTTTCGTGAGTCGTGGCAGGTTTGAAGCCGCCGTTTTTGAGTCCGATACCCCATCGGTGGCAACCAACGCTTTTTTTGTGCTACGTCCAATTGAATCGATTCGTTCTGAGTTCTTATGCGCATTCCTAAACTCACAAAACGTGCATCAGATTCTCCGGCGCACCAATCACAGCACGACCGCTAAATTCATCACAAAAGACGAATTGAGCAAACTCGAACTACCCGACCTTTCATTAGCTCAGCAGGATGAGTTCATCGAAACCCATTCGCTCATACAAAAAACCGAACAGTTGCTTGCGCAGAAGTCACAGATTTTAAAAAACATACGAGAAGGCTTGTTCAGCCAAATCCAGGGAGAATTAGTATGACCGCCACAAAATATTCACAGGAAAGCCTGAATAAGACCCTATGGGCAACTGCCAATTCATCCAGAGGAAACGTCGATGGTGGATTGTATAAAGACTACGCTCTGCTTTTGCTCTTCTATAAATATATCTCCGATATTCACGAAGCGAATGTTGCAAAACTGATGGAGCGTTTCGGTGATAATAAAGAACGCGTAGCCCAACGCCTGAAAAACGAACGGTTCTTCATTCCTGAAGGCGTTAGCTTCTCTGACATCTACAAACAAGCTTCAGCGGATAATATTGGTGAAATCATCAATGTTGCCCTGCATCGGATCGAAGAAGAGAACTCTGCCTTGCTTCGTGGCATCATTACCGTGGACTTCAACTCAGAAGCCATTCTGGGGGATACCGACCAACGCAATAAAATGCTACGCAGTTTGCTGAATGACTTTGCCAAAATCGACCTAGCCGAAGCCGGTGACGATGTAATCGGCAATGCGTATATGTACATGATCGAACGTTTCGGAGCGGATGCCGGAAAGAAGGCCGGTGAATTCTTCACACCGCAACCGGTAGCTCATCTTTTGGCGCGACTGGCAAAGCCTAGACCCAATTCCCGCATTTGTGACCCTGCTTGCGGATCGGGTGGTTTGTTGCTCTTGGCGGGGGAAGAAATTGAAAAGCAAGGTTCCAAGGATTACGCCCTCTATGGACAGGAAAGCAACATGGGAACCTACAACCTTACCCGAATGAATATGTTCCTGCACGGCAAAGATTCCGCCCGTATCGAGCAAGGCGATACGCTGAACAATCCGAAGCTGAAACAGGATGATTCACTCATAAAATTTGACCTCGTGGTAGCCAACCCCCCGTTTTCATTAAAAGACTGGATGGGTGAAGGCACCGAAACGGATCGTCATAATCGTTTCTGGCGCGGACTTCCGCCAAAAAGCAAAGGCGATTATGCCTTTGTCACTCACATGGTCGAGACCTGCAAACCACAAGAAGGCCGCGTTGCGGTGGTGGTTCCGCATGGGGTGCTGTTCCGTGGTGCGGCTGAAGGTAAAATTCGAAAACAACTAATCGAAGAGAACCTGGTTGATACCGTTATTGGATTACCTTCCAACCTATTCTCAACTGCCGCCATTCCGGTAGCCATTCTCATTCTTGACCGCTCCCGTGAAAAAGGCGGCGCGAATGAAGACCGAGCCGACACGTTTTTTGTAGAAGCCTCCAAGGAGTTTAAAGCCGGAAAAGCTCAGAATACGATGGAAGAATCTCATTTGCTGAAGATCATCGATGCCGTTGATGCGCGTGAGGATCAGGATAAGTTCTGCCGGGCTGTAGACCTCGCTGAGATCGAAGAAAACGACTTTAATCTCAACATCACCCGCTACGTGGATACCTTTGAAGAGGAGGAGGAAATTGAGATTTCTGCCAATCTCCAAGCCTTGGAAACCATCGATGCCGAACTGGCAGACGTGGAAGCCAAAATGAAAGCGCATTTGGCGAAACTGGGAATTCGTTAAGAACCATATTTCCCAAGTGGGAAAATTGGTTCAGACCATTTCGTGCAGATGCACGAGATGGTCGCCCCCGAAAAAGGAATGCAGCAATGAATACAAATAAAATAACAACCCTCACTCAGGCCTTCGATACCATGGCCCAGAGCATTCCTAATTCTGAAGTAGAATTCTGGTATGCACGAGACTTAATGCCACAACTCGGATATAGCAAATGGCAGAATTTTACTGAAGTCATAGAAAAAGCACGAATCGCCTGCCAAACGGCTGGTGGCATGGCCGAAAACCATTTTACTGACGTCAGTAAAATGGTCGAAATCGGATCCGGAGCCGAGCGACCCGTTCAGGATATGATGCTGACGCGGTATGCTTGTTATCTGATTGCACAGAACGGTGACCCGCGCAAAGAGTCGATTGCCTTTGCTCAAACCTACTTTGCCCTACAAACCCGCAAGCAAGAGCTCATTGAAGAGCGCATGCACCTGCAGGGTCGTTTGCAACAACGACAAAAGCTGACCGAATCGGAAACTGAACTTTCAAAAAACATCTATGAACGTGGGGTCGATGAACGCGGCTTCGGGCGAATTCGCTCTATGGGTGATTCCGCCCTCTTTGGCGGTCACCGAACGCAGGCAATGAAAGATAAACTAAATATACCCAAAGGCCGCCCACTGGCCGACTTTCTGCCGACCGTTACGATTGCTGCCAAAAACCTAGCGGCAGAAATCACAAACCATAATGTCCACGAAAATGATCTCCAGGGCGAACCCGCCATCACCGGCGAACATGTTCATAACAACCACAGTGTACGCAATATGCTAGGTGAACGCGGAATAAAACCCGAGGAGCTACCGCCCGAAGAAGATCTTAAAAAATTAGAACGCCGCGTCAAATCTACCGAAAAGAAAATGATTAAAGGCTGCGAGCTTCCTAAACCTCAGGATGATGATGATTAATTGATGGGAAACTACGATCCAGCCAAGCATCATCGACGTAGCATTCGGCTCAAAGGGCACGACTATGCCGGCGGTGGCGTTTATTTTGTGACGCTGTGTGCGCAGGGGCGTGAACCGCTTTTTGGCCGAATGCAAAATGGGGCCTGCGAGCTGAGCGAAGGCGGGCGAATTGCCGAGCAGTGTTGGCGAGCCATCCCCGAGCATTTCCCGGAGGTTGAGGCTGGCGAGTTTGTGATCATGCCAGATCATATTCATGGCATTATTTTTATGCCGCACAGGGGCGAAACATCTTTCGCCCGAACGTCTGAATTGAACCCCGGCGAACGCCCCAAGGGAACCTCCCGCACATTGGGATCTATTGTGCGCGGTTTTAAAATCGGGGTAACGAAGTGGTTTCGCCAAAACACGAAAACTGAAAAGGTTTGGCAGCGCGATTATTATGAGCGGATTCTGCGCTCCCCGGAGGCCGAAGAGCGCGTAGTAAACTACATCCGCCTCAACCCCTGGCGATGTGTGCAGCAACTGGGCAACGGGCTGCGCGGCATGGGCAACCCCGCGCTATGGCAGGTCGAAAAACTGGGCGTGCTCTGTAGCAGAAACGCACCTGGGCCGGATTCCATTCCTGGAGCACCAGTCTATTTAAGCGGCTTCCACTCTCCCATGGAAAAAGAAATTCTGAAGCGCCTGCTCGCCGCCAAGCGGAACATCATCTGGTGCCCGGCGTGGGGCGCAGGGACGAATAACCTTTCGCCCGAAGCCCTAACCGCCCTAGAAGAAAACCGCATGTTGATCCTCGAAATGAAAGATACCGAGGGCAATCTGGCCGCCGCCGAACAGCGCAACCGGTTTGTCCTTGAAAAGGCCGAGCGGCTATGGACGCCGCATGTTACCCCCGGCGGCATGCTGGATCACTTGCTGAAGGGGGAGGGATGAACCTCACGCAAAGAGACGAAGCGGTGCGGAATGATTTTAAAATTACTGAAAATACGGATTTGCAAGCAACTGGACGACGATCATGAAAAACGAAAATAGAAGCGGGTATAAAAAAACGAAGGTCGGGTGGATTCCGGAGGAGTGGGAAATGCAACATCTTCGAGAATGCTCCGTTAAAATTGGAAGCGGGGTAACCCCACGCGGTGGAGATTCCGCTTACACCGATTCCGGAGTTCCTTTTCTGCGCAGTCAAAATGTTTTGAGCGGTGAGTATTCTTCAAATGGTCTCAAATATATTCCGGCTGAAACACATAAAAAGATGAAGGGTTCGGCTCTGCAATCGGATGACATTTTGTTCAATATTACCGGAGCGTCGATTGGTCGGTGTTGCCTTTTTCCTGCTCACCTAAAAGAAGGCAACGTCAATCAGCACGTTTGTATTGTGCGGCTTAAAAAAGGTCACAATGCATTTTTGTTCATGAACACGCTTAATAGTGTTGTTGCTAAAAAACAGTTGCATGAAAACCAAGCAGGCGGTGGTCGTGAAGGTTTGAATTTCAAGAACCTTGGCGGATTCAAAATCCCAGTTCCCTCACTGGCGGAGCAGGAGGCGATTGCTGAGGTTTTGGAGTGTTGGGATGCGGGGATTCGGTCGATGGAGAAAAAAATCGAGGTGAAGCTACAACTTAAGAAGGGGTTGATGCAAAAACTGCTCAGCGGTCAATCCCGTTTGTCTGGGTTTTCCAATGATTGGAAAACGGCAACATTGGGGAATGAGGCGTCCTTAATCACCAAAGGAACTACTCCGACATCAATCGGCAAGGCGTTTACAGACAAGGGTATTAATTTTATCAAAATTGAATCACTTACCCCTGAAGGAAAACTTCTAAAGCATAAAACGGCATTCATCGACGCAGAAACACACAAACAGCTGAAGCGATCTCAGCTATGCGCAAATGATATTTTAATATCTATCGCAGGTGCATTAGGGCGTGTTGCGATAGTTTCTAATGAAATTATACCCGCAAACACGAATCAAGCATTAGCTATCGTTCGCCTTAAAGAAGATTCCTCCCTAAATTTAAAGTACTTATTTTGGTCGCTTAACGGGGATGATATTAAGACCCACATAAAAAGTATTAACGTTCAAGCCGCACAGGCAAACCTCTCACTAAAGGATGTTTCGAATTTTAAAATATCCCTCCCCTCCATTGATGAACAGCAAGCCATAGCCGAAGTGTTGACCGATGCTGATACGGAGATTGAAAAACTGGAAGCAAAGTTGGCGCGGTGGAAGGATCAGAAAAAGTATTTGTTGAATGAGTTGGTGACGGGTTCTATTCGGACTGGGGCGGCGTAATGAGTGAACCGATACAAGCCGATTTTGATGAAGCTCAACTGTCGCAGATACCTGCCGTTTTAGAGTTGGTAAATTTGGGGTACACCTATCTTTCGTGTGATCAGGTTACGGCGATGCGCGAAGGTGAATCACAGTATGTTTTGCGGGAGATTGCGAATCGGGCGATGCGGGCGATCAATCCGACGACGGTTTCAGATAAGAGCCTTCGGGATGCGGTGATTGAACTGGAAACGGAAGTGGATTTGGATGCGGGGGTTTATTCGGCATCGGAACAGATTTTTTCGTGGCTCATTAAAGGTCGATCCAAGAGCGAGTTGATTGATGGGCGACGGGTATCGCCTCAACTAAAATTCATCGATTGGGAAAACCCGTTGAAGAATGAATTTCATGTAGGCGTGGAATTTAAGATTGAGGGTATGGGGGCGCCTTCGGCACGGAGGCGTCCGGACATCGTTCTGTTTGTGAATGGGATTCCCTTTGCGGTGATCGAAAACAAGAAGCCCTCCGTAAAAGTTGAAGAAGCCATACAACAGATGTGGCGCAATCAACAGGCGGGGGAAACGCCGAAGTTCTTTTTATACCCTCAACTTTTAGTAGCAACGAACAGTATTCATTTTCGCTATGGAACCTTGTTGAGTGAACCGAAGTTTTATGCCAACTGGCGAGAGCGGAATATTCCAGAAGCGGAATATAAAGCACAGGTTTCGACGTGTATTAATAAACCGGTCGAAATATCGATAGTGCAACAGGTGGGAACCGATTTAAATCGTTATCAATTTGTGCAGAACACAGAACGAAAACCAACAGAACAGGATTGCGGGATCTATTCATTGTTAGACCCGAAACGGATGCTTCATTTTGTGCGACATTACATTCTCTATGATGGCGGGGTTAAAAAGGCGGCGCGGCATCAGCAGATTACGGCGATTGATAAGATGTTGGCGAAGATCAAAGATCCATCGAAGAAGGGAAACGCACGAAGCGGTTTGATTTGGCATACGCAGGGATCGGGCAAGAGTTTAACGATGGTGATGTTGGTGCGTGCGATTATTGAAGACCCTTCGATTGAATTGCCGCGTATTCTGGTGGTAACGGATCGACGCGATTTGGATCGGCAGATTTCTGAAACCTTTGCGGCGTGTAACATCAAAAAGGGTGTGAAGAATATTAAATCCGCCAAGGAGTTGATTGAGCGGATACGGGATAAGGATCAGCGCGTTTTAACCACGTTGGTGCAAAAATTCAGGGGCGAAACATCTTTCGTCCGCACGATGGACACCGATGAAAATGTATTTGTATTGATTGATGAAGCCCATCGTTCGCAAAGCGGTGATGCGAACACAGAACTAAACTACATGCTCCCTAATGCGTGTAAGATTGCCTTTACGGGTACGCCGTTGATATCCACCAACAAACAGCCGACTCGTTCCAGTGCGGCGAAGTTTGGCGGCTTGGTGGATGCCTATACGATTTCGGAGGCGGAGGATGATGGAATTATTCTGCCGTTAATCTATCAGCCGTTGTTTGTGGAGCATTCGGTCAATCAAGATCCGTTGGATCGGTTTTATGATCGGATCACTAAAGATTTTACAGACGAACAGAAGCAGGATTTCCAGAGGAAGTTTAATTCGGCTCAGATTATCGAACAGACCTCGCAACGGATTGAGATGATTGCGTTGCATATTACGGAACATTTCGAGCGTTATCTGCATACCGGTCTGAAGGCTCAGGTGGTAGCTCCTTCGAAGTATGCGGCAGTTTGTTTTAAGGAGGCGTTTGATCTACTGGGAACGGACATTCAAACGGAAGTGATTATTTCCGACACCAACGATAAAGAGGCGGATGATCAGCTTCCCGATCATAAGAAGGCGGTAAAGCGTTTTCTGGAAGCGGAAAAGCATAAACATGGTTCTCTGGAGTCGCGGGAAAAGAACATCATCAAGCAGTTTAAGAACGACCCAGACCAACTCCACCTTCTGATTGTGGTGGATAAGCTACTGACGGGGTTTGATGCGCCGCGTAATACGTTCCTCTATCTAGCGAAGCAGTTGAAGGATCATTCCCTGCTTCAGGCGATTGCGCGGGTAAATCGTCTGTTTGAAGGCGATGAAGAGCGTGAAGCGAAAACCAACGGGTTTGTGATCGATTATTCCAAGAACGCGAAAAACCTGAAGGATGCCATGATTCTCTTTTCGAATTATGATCCGAGCGAGGTGGAACGGGCGTTGCTGAACTCCTCCGAAAAGGTGGAGGAACTGGAGAACATCTACCAGAACCTGAAGGAGTTGTTTAAGACGCTCAAAAATAAAGAGGATGCTACAGCATTCATCGAGCTACTTTCGGGCGATCTGGAAAAGCGGGAACGGTTTTACGAGTTGGTAAATGAATTCATCAAACAGTTCGCAACCTGCCAGATGCTCTGTGATTTTGATCAGCAGGTGGATGCGGAGAAGTTCAAACGCTATCAGAAGGATCTGAAGAAGTTTATTGAACTGAAGAAAATCCAAAAGTCCATCAATGCGGAAACGGTCGATTTCTCCAAATATGAGGATCAGATTCAGCGCATTCTGGATAAGTATGTTTCGGCGGAATACGTGAGGGAAATGGCAAAACCGCTCTGTGTGTCGGATGTGACGGAGTTTAATAGTTATCTGGTCGATAAGAAGGTTTCGGATAAGACCAAAGCTGAAGCGATTGCCAAGCAGACCAAGAAGATCCTGAGCGAGCAGTATGAGGAGTCTGACCCTGAGTTCTATCGTCTATTCAGTGAGAAGATCCAAAAGGTGATTAGCGAGCTTAAAACAGCCCGTGCTGAGGATGTGAAGGCGTTACTGGATGAGGCAACGCATGTACAGGAGCAGGTGAATGAGTATGAAGGATCGGATATTCCGGAAGGTTTACGCCCGAACCAAGCCAGTCACCCGTATTACCGGAACCTGAAAAAGAAACTGGAAGGACATTCGATTTCCACGCCGCACCTGTCTGAAATCGTTCACGCCATCATGGAGCGGATCGACCGCAATAAGATCATCGATTTTGATGTGAATATCGAGGTGGAGCGTAAAATCCGTGAAGAGGTGGAAGATTACCTGTTTGATGTGGTGAAGGATGAATATGGATACCCGCTCAGCTTGGAAGAGATTGATGCCACTCTCGACTTGATCTGGGATTTGGCGAAGAAGAATGCATAAAGTCAATCTTTGGAAATGCGCACATAAAACCAGAAATATGACCTTTCGTATGAATCAGAGTTTAAAGAGATGAAACAGCGATTTGAAACAGAGAACGTCGGATTTGATTACGATCTAATTCTTCAGAATCGCAAAACGATTGCGGTGACGGTTCATCCCGATTTGGAAGTAACGTTAAAAGCCCCCGAACAGGCAACTCAGAAACGGGTTGATGAGTTCTTACGCCGTAAGACCCGTTGGGTGCTGAAGCAACAGCGTTATTTCGATGAATTCAAAAAGGCTACCCATAAAAACTATAGGAGCGGCGAAACGTTCCGTTACCTGGGACGGAACTATAAGTTGCTTGTGGCTCAGACCGAAACGGAAGAACGCGTTTCACTTCAGTTCGGTTCCATTAATGTCTTCAGTCACTTTCCTAAAAACAGGCTGTATACGAAGAAGCTACTGGATGCATGGTACGAGCAGAATGCGGCCATTAAATTTGAAGAACAGCTTCGAGAGTGCTTGAAAACATACGAGATTGAAAACACTCCGGCCTTGCGGGTGCGGAAAATGAAATCACGCTGGGGTAGTTACTCAAAAGCAACGCATAGCATGACCCTCAACCAACGACTCATTCAAGCCAGCCGAAAACAGATCGACTATGTAATAACCCACGAGCTTTGTCATATAGAGCACATGAACCACAGCCCCGATTTTTATGCGCTTCTTGGCAAACGACTCCCGAACTGGAAACAACTCAAGTGCGAATTAGAAAAGGAGATCCGATGAGCAGAACAGCGGAAGTTTTTGAGGTGTTGAGTCGTGGTGGGTTTATCTGTTCGAACTCGGTGAAGCCGGGCGGACGTTACCTTTATCAGTATGTTGAGGAGCACGAGGAGAAGTTGACCGATACGTTTTTCGAGATCGGTTTCCGTCTGGAGGCGGGGAACAACTATTACTATTTTTCGCGCGAGTCCGAGGATCAGCAAAGCCGAGAGCGCAAGGTGGTGAAGGCGCTACGTTGGTTGGACATCCTCGCTTTTTTCTCAACCTACAATAAAAGCCTCTGCCGGGGTGCGCGCATTACGCCGCACGAGATCGCGGCGCAACTGGAAATTAACAGTTCGCTTAAGGATCAATTGGCCGGGTTGCGAAAAGGCTCTGCGGCTAAAAACCACGCCGAGCAGCTCGACGCGCTTTTTAATGACCTGAAACGCGAGGGATTCATTGAGCTCGAAAACGAAACCAGTCAAACTTGGAAGCTGCTCGATGTGTGGGACTACATGGAACAACTTGTGATGGCGGTGAGCATTCTTGATGAAGAAGAGGGGGAGGAATGAGTGGGTTGGTTTTCGGCAACGATAGGTGTGATTTTAATTGTGGCAATTCTACCATATTTAAACCCATCGGATTCGACGGGTTTAAGAATCTGGACTTTAGCTCCTTGTTTAACCAAGTGAACGCAGAGGTGAAAGTATGAACCGTTTGCGGCGAATGGTGCTGGTGAACAGCGCGAACGTGCGCTACCGCGAGGTGGAGCTGGATGGGCATATTCATTTCATCGGGACGCAGGGAACCGGAAAAAGCACGCTGCTGCGGGCGCTCCTATTTTTCTATAACGCGAACTCGCGCGGCCTAGGCATCTCTAAGGAGAAGAAGGCGTTCGCGGACTATTACTTCCCCTTCGCGGATTCCTACATTTTCTATGAAGTCCAAACGGGCGAGCGCCGCTATTGTGTGTGGCTTTATAAACGGCAAAACCGCTTGTGTTTCCGTTTTATGGATGGCGGTTATCAGAGCGATCTCGCCATCGACGGAAACTCCGCGCGCGGCGAGACGGAGGTATTGGCGAAAGCGGCGGAACTCGGCATTAAGGTGGAACGGGCGATTCACGGTTTTTCGGACTATCGTGACATCCTCTACGGCGAAAACCGAAAGATGCGACGCTACGCTTTGATGAGCGATGTCCCGAACTATTCCACCGTGCCGCGCACTATTTCGAACATTTTCCTCAACGCCAATCTTGATGGTGGCTACATCAAGAAAACGATTATTGATTCGCTGAGCGATGAGTCGGTGGAGATCAATCTGGAAACGAATCGACATCATCTGGAAACCGCGCGCAATCACTATGCCGACGTGATGCAATACAGAAAACATGAAGCACGGGCGGAGCGGATTGTGGCATCCTATGGAGCCGTACTGGAGCTGGAATCGGGACAGCGCGAAACCGCGTGGAAAATCGGAGCGGCCTTTAATCAGGCGCGCAATCAGGCCGTTGGGGTGGAGACCGAAATCGAAACCAAAGCTGAAGAAGAGCAGGTGCAACGGGAAAAGCTGAACGGAATCCGAAAGCAATTCGAAACGGAAAAACGGCGGCTCGGCGACCGACTTGCAGAGGCAAAAAAAGATATTTCGACCGCGAACAAAAAGAAACGGCACTATGAAAATCTCGGAATCGATTCGTTGCTGAAAGAAGCGGAAGAAGCATCTCGGCTTGAACAGGAACTGAACCATTGCTCCGAGCAGTTGCGTGTGCTGACGACAAAAGCCGAGCAACAGGAGCAACAGTTCGCCATCGCCCTCCAGCGGTTGGAAAACGAATGCGGGCACCGCGTTCAAAAACTACGAGCAGAGTTGAACGATTCCAAGGATTGGACACGCGGTGAGTTGGATACCACCCGTGAAAAACAGGAGGAACAGTCTGCGGAGTTGGGGGCTGAGTTCGAGGAAAGCGTGGGTGGGTATCGCGCGAGTCTGGTTGAGGTGGAGCAGGCGCAGAAAGAGCTGGAGATGGAGCGGCTTCGGTTGGACCATGCGCCGCTCTTCGCCGGAGAGAAACAGCACCTCGAAGAACAGGGGCGCGAGCTGGGACACCGGAAAATACGGGCGGAAGAAAATCGGACGCGCATAGCCGCTGCAATCAAGGCGTTGCAAAACGAGGCGGGCATGCAGCAGGAGATGGCCGAGGCCGCAGGGGAAAAATTGCTGGTGCCGTTGCGAACAGAGCGGGTTCGGCAACAGGATTTGTTGGAGGAACGAAGGCAGGAGTTGGAAGGGCTGAGCGGCTCGCTTTTGGAATTTCTGGAAGAGGAAGTGGAAGGGTGGAGCAAGACGGTCGGAAAAGTGGTGCGGCGCGATGTGCTGCTGCAGTCGGGACTCGATCCTCGCAAGGACCATGGTCGCTCTCTTTACGGAATTGATCTAAAGCTGGAACATTTGGAAGCGGAACCCCTCTCGAAGACGGCGTTGGAGAAAGAGATCGTGGCGACGGAAATGGTCCTTTCTGAATTGAGCCGGAAAATTGAAACGCGGTTGGAGGAAAATCGAGATCAACTGGCGCGTCTGGAGCAGAAGTGCAATCGGAAAATCCGAGAGCAACAGGATCGTGTGAAGTCGGTCGCGGAAGAGCTGTTCAAGTTGGAGCGCGACATGGAGCGTAATTCAATGGAGCGCCAGAAACTAGATGAAACCGAGGTGGCCGAACGCGCTGAGCTTCAGCGCGGCGTTGAGGAGCGGATGCAACAGGTTTGTTTGCGAAAGCGGGAACTCGCCGAACTGATCCACGACCTAACCGAAAAGAACCAGTCGGCGCTGGACCGTTTGGCCTCCGATTTCAAACGGCGTGAAAAGCAATTGAATACGGAGCTGACGCAACGCGAAAAAGCGACCGACCGCCATATTGAGGAGCAGGAACAATGGCTTAAACAGCAGCGTGCGGAGCTGGATGTTCAGCGGAAGTCGGCGCTGGAAAAGGCCGGGGTTGATGCGGAAAAGGTTTCGGCGCTGGAAGTGGAGGCGGAAAAGCTGGGAGCTCGGTTAGAGACGATTCGGGGCAACCAGGAAACGTTGATCGGATATAAAAAAGATCGGGTTGAATGGATTGACCGGCTTCCCGAATTCCAAGGTGAACGGGCACGATTGGAAAACAAGCTAGAACATCAAACGGCCCTGTTTGATCGGCGCGTCCGTCAAGAAGAACAACTCCTGTCGGTGATGTCGGCGGAGCTTGGTAAATTGCGCGAGAGAAAGAAGCTACTGCTGAGCGAAACCGCCGCGTTTGAGGCGTTTGAACGCGAGAAACTGTTTTCCTCCTTCGAACCGCATATCCGCCATCATGATACGTCGGAATCGATCAACTGCATCGAACAGATCAACAAACTGAAAAATCTGGCGCTGGACTATCAGGGAAAATACTCCAAACTGACTGAGCGCATCACGGCGTTTTCCGGTCTGTTTAGTGAAGGGAACTGTCTTGGGTTCGAGACACACCTTTCCGGAGCATCCTCGTTCCGCACTTTCGCGGACGGTCTGGCCGCGTTTATTCGGGAGCAGAAGTTGATTGCCCTTCAGACCGAGGTGACTCGGAAATATTCGATGGTGCTCGAAACCATCGTCACCGAAACCAACCGACTGCTGAAGCGCGAGGGTGAAGTGCATCGCGTGATCCAGAAAATCAACCATGATTTCCGTGCGTCCAACTTTGTTGGCGTGGTTCGAAGCATCGAGATGCGGTTGCTCGAAAGTAGCAACCGCATTTTTCAGGTGATGCGGGAAATTTGCTCGTTTCAGGCCGAAAACCACATGAGCTTTGGAGAGATCGACCTATTCAATCGTGGCGATAGTGACAATGATGATAAGGCCGTTAAGCTGCTTGATGAACTGCGCGTTCAAATCGGGCAGGCGAAAAATACGGTGCTGCGGCTGGAGGATGCCCTCGATCTGGAGTTCCGTGTTTGCGAAAACGAAAACGATACGGGTTGGGTCAGCCGTCTTGCCAATGTGGGTTCCAACGGAACGGATGTATTGGTGAAGTCGATGATCTACATCAACCTGCTGAACATCTTTAAGTCCAGCGGGCGCAAGGGAGTCGAGCCCGCCCAATTGCACTGTCTGGTGGACGAGGTCGGTATTTTACATGACAGCAACGTCTCCAGCCTGATCCACTTCGCGGCCGAGCGCGGCATCTGCATGATCAATGGCTCGCCGAATTCGCACAACGAGCAGGACTACAAGCACATCTACATCTTCCGCAAGGAAGGCAACGAAACTGCCATAACCAAATTGCTAAGCCATGGGTCATGACGCAGTATAGGGAAGGATTTTAGGTTATGAGCTGTTATCAATATTATGAGTTTTTGGCATTAGATGGCCCCATTAGCGAGGAGGGTTTGCAGTACGCGAAAAATTGCTCGAGTCGGGCGGAGGTTTCGCGATACCGCTGGGTAAATTCCTACCACTGGGGGGATTTCCACGGGAGCGAAGAGACACTGCTGAAATACTATGACGCGTTTTACTATTTCGCGGACTGGGGGAGTTTCCGTTTCTCATTGGCCTTTCCTGAGGCCGGTTTGAAGAAAGAGCGGTTTGAGCCTTACACGTGCGGAGAGCACATTGAATTCGGTGCTTCTTTGACCTATCTGGCAGCATCCAACCGGCATGTTCTGACTTGGCAGTTTCAGGAAGAAGAGGTTTGTCACGATTGTTGCGACGATATGGGCGGTATGCTGGGTAGGCTGTCTACGATCCGGGAGCAGATTATGCAGGGGGATGATCGGGCGCTTTTCATGGCATGGCTGGCGGGCTTTGATCCTGAGTGGGTGGAGGATGAGAATGCATTGATTCCTCCAATTCCTCCTGGAATGAATTCTTTGACTGACGGATTGAGGCTATTGGCAGAACAGATGCAGCTGGAG
>JADGFE010000005.1:19864-45401 GCA_016744085.1 Kiritimatiellales bacterium
GAGGATGACGTTTTAAAGACGGCTGCCGAGTTGTCTTCTGGTCAGCCCCTTCCTGAGTCGCTTCCAGTGAAAGAGGTTGTGAATGCGTTGGCGACAGAGGAAATGAAACGTCTGTTGGTCGATGTTATGGAAGGTGCGGGCGACAGGGTAAAAGCGGAATTGATCCAACGATCACTCCCGGTTGTTTCTGGAGGCGACACACTGCAGGTCACGTGTGGGGCTTTTGCTGCACGGGTATTGGAGACTCGGGAAGAAATACGACTGGCCAACCAACGGAAACGAGAAAGAAAACAACAGGAAGCTGATCGTAAACAGTGGGTTCATTTGGCTCATGTTTATAAAACATCGGAATCCATTTGGGAGAGACTTGACCAACTGTTGGAAAAGAAAACCTCTTCTGTTTATGACGTGGCGGCTAAACAGATAAAAGAACTGCACGATGCATACGACCAGGCGGGAGATGCAGGCGAATTCGTGGAACGGCTTTCTTTGTTTAGGGGGCGCTATGGCCGGAGGCCCGCGTTGATGCGTAGGCTCGGCGAACTCGACGGGCTTTCGTATGATGGGTAGCCAAAAACCAAGCCAAAGCTCCGCTTGTAATCTATTGCGTCTCATAGGTGGCGAGACATTGAATGCAAGTGCCTTCGGCAATAAAGCGCTGTTGCGGCAGTTGGAAGAGGATCGGATGGTTCAGCGGTTTGCTTCCGGTCGGAATCGAGCGGTGTACCGATGTGTTGATCCGGCGGCTTTGCGAAACTACCTGCGGCTTCAGTTGGGCATATCGGACTTGGAAGCCTATATCGAATTGCTGAAACAGGAGGAGCGCGACGGGGAAGCCTCATTAAGGGCGACCACCTCAACCAAAATGCTGCGTACAAAATCGTTGCAGGGTTTCTTCATCAAAGCATTTGGGTTGGAAATCAGTCTGGATGAAACCCTCTTGACGCATCTGCCAGACGGCGTGGAATATTTTGTTCATAATCCCGAGTCCTTGATTCTTCCTTCCGGGGTGCCGGTGATCGGCGTGGAAAACCCGGAGTGCTTTGTGAAAGCGGAGCGGTTGCAGCATCTTTTTCAAAGCTCGGAACAGATCTTCGTTCTGCGCTACCACAGCAACCGGCTAATCCAATGGCTGGAAAGCATCGGTAATCCATACATTCATTTCGGCGATTTTGATCCGGCGGGCATCGCGATCTACTGCAATGAATATCTGTCGGGTTTTGGCGAAGACCGTTGCCATTTTTTTGTGCCGGACGATATTGAAAGACTGATTTCCACTGGTGACGCTAAGCTTTTCGATAAGCAGGCGCATCTTTGGCCGCCGAAGATGGAGATCCATCAGCCGGAACTCTTGGAATTAATCAATTTTATCAGCCGATTCGGAAAAGGCTGCGAGCAGGAAAAGCTGCTCAGATAAAAAAGTGGATTTCCGTTTTCAGTTTCAACTGCGGGGATTAAATCATATCTTCCAAGGATTGGAAGAGGAAGGTTTCGCATGGCAGACAATGTATATCTCTATTTTGGAAATGATGAATATCTGGTGGGGCTGAATTCCCGCAAGAAAGTGGATCAATTATGCCCTGAGGCGGAGCAGTCGCTTTCGCTGGAAGTGGTTGATGGCACGGCCGGAAAGATTGATGACGCAGTTGCCGCTATCGATCAATGTCTTGCTGGTTTTAGGACAGTCGGCTTATTTGGCGGGAAGAAGGTGGTTTGGTTCCGCGAGGTCTCGTTTCTAAAAAATGCGGTCATCATGAAAAACGCCGATGTGAAGCGTTTGTTAGGCGAGCTTTCCAAGGACCTGAAGGCGGGGCTGGCTGAGGATCAGTTTCTTATTCTTTCTGCGCCTGGCATTGATAAGCGTTCCTCCTTCTATAAAGCGCTCAAGGATGTGGCCGAACTTTCAGAATATGCTATTCCCGAGCGCGACTATGAAGCCCGTCCGGTTGCGCTAAAACGGGCCATCACCCTTTTTAAGCGAGAGGGGTATGTCATCGATGGCGCGGCGGCTGATGCCTTCATTGACAAGACGGGATTCGAAACCCGCCAAATCATGAATGAAGTCGAAAAGCTGGTGCTGTATAAGGGGGACGAAAAGTCGATTGCTCTGGCCGATGTGCAAATCATCACCTCTTCTTCCGGCGAAGCCATTGCCTGGGACTTTACAGATGCTGTCGCCGAGCGGCGGCTGGGGGAGGCGATTCGTATATTCCGTCAGTTACTCTTCCAAAAACAGACGGCTATTGGTTTGATCATCCAGATTGAAAGCATGTTCCAGAACATGCTGCGGTTCCGGGAATATATCGACGCAGGCTGGTTGCGTATGAATGGCAATCGGATTCAATGGGCCAACGATCAGGAGATTGATGACTATTTTTCGGAAATGAGTGATGATCCTCGAAAGATGCACTGGTTTCGCGCCTCAAAGTTAGCCGGACAGGCAGTTCCCTATACCTCGCGCGCCCTGGCTGCCCGGAAACGGTTGGTCGTGGATACGCACGAGCTTATGATTTCCGAAGGGTCGATCCCGCACGATCTCATGTTCGAAACCCTACTGGCAAAGCTCTGCACGCCAAGACAGCGCCGCCGCTAAAACTTGTGTAGCTCCGCATTTTCAATGCGGAGTCCGGAGCTACGGAGCAGGCGGAGTATATTCATCGAGCACGATTCGGGCTTTTCCGACCGGGACGGCCACATCCATGCGCACCATAATTTTTCGTTCATCTTCGGTGAGCCAGATGGCTTTTGGAATTTTGCGGATAAATAGGTCGTCGCGTTTTGGCGTCACGAGATATTTTCGGCATTTTACCTTCTCGCCATGATCGGCCTTTTTATTGGCCGTTCCTTTTGCCTGTATGGTGATCCCATGCATGCCGGCGTCGACAGCGATGGTATAGTCACGCTTTTCATCCTCGGTAAAACCATGCTGCCGAAAGGCATAGATGAACGAAACCGCATCGCATGTCCCGGCGGCAATGGGGTAGTTGGTGGTGATGTTATCACTTTGGCTGATCCACTCCGCCCTATTGATTTTGCGGTCAAGCCGGAGGATGTCCTTACAGCTTTTATCGCCTTCCGAGGTGTCTTTCTCCAGGCGGACGGCAAGTTGTGTCTCGGGATCAATGAAGCAATCAACCGTGTCGTCGACCGGGTATACCGTGGAAACGAGCCAATTGCTTTTTACGCGAACACGAACGCGAATTAGTGTGACGCCATCTTCCTCCACCTCTTCGCAACTGATCGTTGACGTGCCGCAGTCGATCAGTCCCCATTGGATCGTGTAGACCGCCTTTTCGCCCACCGGATACCGGTACTCGGCGAGGAGTAGCAGAGGGATAAATGCGGCTATATAAACGAAAACCCGCATTAAAAATGGATGTTCAGTTTAAAAAGAGGAACGACGATTTTCGGATCGGGACGATAGGTCATATCGCTTTCAATACCCTGCAATGCGGTTTCAAATCGGTCTTGGTTATAGCGTTGTGCGGCATCAACGCCGCCGTAGATACTTCCCGAATACCAGGTCAGTTCAAAGAAGGTGATGATGGCAAAAGCTCCCCACTGCTCGTCTTCTGCTGTGCTCACCATGCCGTAGATGAATAAACTGTTCAGTATCAGGCTGCGGAAGCCATTCGCAACTTCTCCGGAATACCAATATCCGGCTCCGGGAATCAGGCCCCAGAGCCCGCCGGCTAGTGGACTTTTATTGTTTCCGTCGATAAAGGTCTCCAGCGCCTCCAAAGACGAGCCCTCATCTGCTGGAGAAGCTTCGAGTTCGCTGCGGGCGGCATCAACCTTTCCTTGTGAGAAATAGATGCCGGCAGAGCGTCTTCGGGCAAAGGTTTGGAAATCAGCGGGCATTGAATCGCCAGCAAGTTCTTCGTAAAAATAAAGAGCGGAATCTGCGTCGAACTGCAGTCGCGCGCTTTCTGCGCTGAGCAGCGAATGTTCCTTTGTATAATCGCTCGTCGCGGCGGTCTCTTCGCTGCGATCCAGCATTTCGTTCGAGGACCGCGCTTCTTCCGACTGTAGATAGGCGTAGCTGGAATACAGATAAGCGGCGGCCTTTTCGTCGTCTTTATCGCTTTCCATGGCAAAGCGCCGGAATTCGATGGCCGACAGTTCAAAGCTATTTTCTTCCAACAATTCTTTTGCGAGAATGAGCGTATTGGTGTCAGCGGTTACCGAAATGAGCGCACTGCTCATGGCGATAAAGATAAGGATTGGTTTTTTCATTTTTTCTTCATCCAGAAATCATGGTTCTCAAGAGGATCCTGATAGCGTATCTGCCCGTTTTTCATAACAACAGGGTCCTTCTTTTGATTGCTTACTTCGGGTTCGCGGAAAAATCGATCAGCGATCATGGGGAATGATTTGAGTCCATGGTGCTGATGTGCTTGGTGAAAATATTCAGAGCAACTGGGCTCCAGGGTGCAGCGATTCCCAATGGCCGGGCTGATTTGGCTGCGATAAAATCGAACAATCCAGTTGGGTGCCTGCGGTTCATTTTTTGAAGGATCGGGCTTCGCGCATTCAGCGAATAGGGCGCCATACCACTGGTCGCGCACGGTACCGACTTGATGGATCACATCTTCTTTTTCCGCTTTCAGCTCAGGTGCTTCTTTTATCAATAGATAGATTGAACAAGAGGAGCGGAGGAAAAGGGTTTTATTTGTGGTGGTTTGAAATGCCAGTTGGAAGGAATTCAACGCAGCTTCTAAATCATCAAACTGCCACTGCAATCGTCCTAATTCGTAGGAGGCCATTCCGGTAACCTGGGTATCGCGATTTTCTGTAACAATATGTTGTAGCTTTTGGGCTGTAGATGCTGAATCTGCTCCGCGGTTCGCGGATGAAAGCGCTTCAAGCAGACTGAACCGCTCTATTGGTTCAGCTTTCGATAACAATGCCCGGCGACATTCGCGCTGGCACAGATCCCAGTCGTTTTTTTCAAATAAATCAACAGCCAGTTCAAGGTTGCCTGCCCAGCTATACGCACAAAAAAAGAACATCCCCACCATGATATGAACGGGAATGCTCTTTTTCAGTAACTGATGAAATCGATTAGAAATAAGTCGATCCATAAGTTTCAGCGTAGTCTGCACGGGTAGTGCCGTTAGCACCATCAATACCGTTCCAGATAGCAAATACGATTCCAACATAAGGGATCAACTGAACCCACTCACGCCATACTATTTCTTTACCATCATTGTAGTCAGCTCCAGCGCGCATACCGAAACAGCATCCCGCGATGAATCCCATGATGCCGCCACGACCTTCGGCTTTTGCTTCAGCCATAGGTGCCGCTGTGGTCAGAACCATTGCAGCAATCAATAGACCTGCGATCATTTTCTTCATATGTATCTCCTTATTCGTTTACGCGGAAAAGGTCCGCGAACCGTTACATTTCTTACTCAGGGAAAATTTTTGCGAAATCGTCAACAAAGTCAATATCCTTGTCAAAGAAATTAGAAGGAATAAACAACGAAGCAGCAATAGGCTTGTTTGCTATGTAGCTATCAATCTTAACCTTCTCTGTGAAATTAAACTGATCATTACTCATGGTGGCAACATGTGCCATGGGAATCCAGGTTCCGGGGACGATTTCGGCAAAATCGGAATAATTATAGTCGGCAATTTTTGTCTCCATGGCTTCTGTTTTGAAGAAATCGACGCCAGAGAGCCGACTGTTTACATTAAACAGAAGGACCACGTATTTATTATTCGTTTGAACTCCGACCCGTTTTATCGCTTCTTCAGTTGCCGGCAGGGTTATTTCATCCCTGCCTTTTAGGTGCAAGAGATGGTCCATGGCAGTGCCTGGAACATATTGCAGCGAAATTTTCATTTGCGGCGATAAGTCCTCGATTGAACGAGAAAAGCCCTTATTTTTGCTGCCATCGGTATATTGAAAGAGGGTTTTACCATCAACAATCGTCCGTTGTTTAACCGGAGTCAGTTTTTCAGCATGCAGTTTATTCTGATTCGTGTAATAGACTCTGCTGAGAAATTTCATTTTTCCAGCCGTACCCTCTTTGGTTCGCCTGATTTTGCAGGTAACGGTTTCAATTTTACTATACTCGGCTAGGAGTCGGTCAATTTCTTCACCGCCATAGGTAGCAGATGAAAAAATAAGTAATGCGAGCGGGACAAAGGATAGTTTGGTAGCTTTCATACTTTAACACTAGCCGCATTGCAGGTATTTGTTCAAGTCGAACAATGAACGATAGAGATGAATAACTCATGAGCGAAGAATTTGCAGAACGTTTAAATCAGGTGGAGCAACGTATTGCGGCAGCCTGCGAAAAGGCGGGACGTTCCCGCGATAGTGTGCGCCTGCTGGCAGTGTCCAAAACAAAGCCGCCTGCCGCGGTTCGCGAGGCTGTGGCCTGCGGGCTGCGTATGTTTGGCGAAAATAAGGTGCAGGAAGCGCAGTCAAAAATACCTATGTGCCCATCCGGGCTGGAATGGCATCTAATAGGGCATCTCCAGTCCAATAAAGCAAAGATAGCAGCACAGTACTTCCAAATGGTACATTCCGTTGATTCGCTAAAGTTGCTGCAAGCGTTGGAATCGCATGCGGGAAGGACATTGCCGGTATTGCTGCAGGTCAATATATCCGGTGAATCCGCGAAGTTTGGCATGAAGCCGGAGGACGTTTCTGATGTGATTGATGCAGCGAATCAGATGCAAAAATGTGAGGTGCATGGTCTTATGACGATTCCTCCATTTTCGCCTGATCCAGAAAAAACGCGGAAACATTTTTCCAGCCTTCGAGCCCTGCGCGATCAATTGCAGGAAGAAACTGGGACTCCGCTGCCCGAACTTTCCATGGGCATGTCGCACGATCTGGAAGTGGCTATTCAAGAAGGCAGCACGTGGGTTAGAATCGGAACAGATTTATTTGGAAAAAGGGGCTAAAAAACAACCACCACAAGATACGCAGAATCCACAAACTTCAAATAAAAGAGTTACCGTAAATTTTGTGTTCTATGTGCATTTTGTGGTTTAAACATCAGGTAAATTATTATGAAAGTTGTATTTATTGGGGCCGGGAACATGGCCGAAGCAGTGGTGTCGGGCATTGTGGCAAATGGGGTTGTTCCTAACGGAAATGTCTGTGTAACGGATATATCGGAAGAGCGGCTTAACCATTTTCAAAAATCATATGCGGTTGAAACATCCATCGATAATGCAGCCGCTGTGGCCAATGCCGATGTTGTTGTGCTATCCGTAAAACCGCAGATTTTCCCCGCCGTTTGGCCGGATATTGAAGGAGCACTGAAGCCCGATGCGCTCGTTGTGAGTATTATGGCAGGAATTCCTTCCTCTAAAATTACAGGGGGAAAAGCGATCCGGGTGGTGCGGGTTATGCCAAATACTCCTTCACTGGTAGGCGAAGGGGCTTCCGGCATTGCTCCGGGTGAGCTGGCAACAGATGCAGATCTTAAAATTGCAGAAAAAATACTGGCAGCTGTTGGCACCACCGTTATCGTGAAGGAAGAAGAGATCGATGCGGTAACCGCACTTAGCGGAAGTGGTCCGGCCTACGTCTTTTATCTGCTCGAAAGTATGATCGAAGCCGCAGGCCAAATGGAGTTGGATGCAGGTATTTCGCGGGAATTAGCCTTGGCAACAGTCATTGGAGCCGCAAAGCTAATGCAGGAAACCGGAGAAGAGGCCGGTGAGCTTCGAAATAAAGTAACCTCCAAGGGCGGAACCACCGCTGCAGCAATCGAAACAATGCAGGAACGCGGTGTAAAGGAGTCGATTGTGGCGGCAATGTGGGCTGCCCAGGCACGCTCCAGGGAACTGGCAAATGGCTAAGAAAAAGATAGCGACAAAAAAAGTTTCCAACCGTCAGAAATGGAAACGTCAGCTGATCATTACAGGTTTAGTTGCGCTGATTCTTTATATCGGCGTACATATTCTGTCGCGTACCGAAGGTGCGCGTTCGGCCGTTGCGGACAAGCTATCCAATGGAACAAGGCAGCAAATCTCGATTGATAAATGCGGGGCGACCGCTCTGCTGGGGCTGCACTTGCAAGGCCTGCGTTTTCAGGGTGTAGAAATGCCCGATGTGAAAATGTCGTTTAACTGGTTTTCAATCTTCTCGAAAGAAACGCCCTTTGTAAAACAGCTCCGGATCAAAGGCATGGAAATGCAATTTCGCCGTATTCCAACCACGGGAAACTGGGAGCCGCTCGTGCTTAATGGTGTCGGTAGCCGAATGGGTGCCGTGCTTGGCCTTAATCCTACTCAAATGGGCGACGATGAATCGCTGCCTAAATTTCCGCCCAGCGTCATTAACGCCAAAACCCTGTTGCAATTAGAGCGCTGTAAAGTGGTTTGGAAAGATGAAAACGGCCGCGAAATCGCGTATGTAACCGAGGCCGATCTCCGCTTGAAATCCGGTAGTTTCATCAAACGAAAGGTGATTCAAACTCTCTTCAGCTGTGGGCACGTGAAACTGGCCTCTGGGCGGGCGCTTCGCGACTTCCGGCTCGAAGCCATTCGAATCGAAGGATCAAGCGTCATCACTATTCTCGATATGGCCGATAGCAATGGGCAATACGAAGAGTTTGCCAGCAATACACTTTGGCAGGATCTCAACCTGCATCTGCATCAACTTTCAGAAATGAAATAAATGCAGATTGACCCGCCCGCCGCTTTTTCGTAAACACGTCATTCCATTTCACATGGCCAATGTAGCTCAGCTGGCAGAGCAATACATTCGTAATGTATAGGTCGTCCGTTCGAATCGGATCATTGGCTCCATTCTTTTCCCCGTGTTATGGGGATAAAAAAAGAGGCCGCAGTGCGGCCTCTTTGCAATCAGTATAGTGAACCTGATTATTTTTTCGGAGGAACGACTCCATCCTGACAAGCTTTAGCGGTTTTTATTTTAACAACCGTTTTTGCTTTTATTTTAATTTCTTCGCCGGTTGATGGATTGCGACCCTTACGTGCTTTACGGCGGGATTTAGTGATTTTACCGATGCCTGGGATGGTGAAGCCGTCTTTGAACTTTCCACCTTTGTAAGCCTGTGTAACGAGAGATTCGAGAGCGGCTTTCGCCTGAACTTTTGTGATATCTGCATCGTCTGCAATCTTAGCGATGATATCGCCTTTTGTAGCTGCTGCCATTAGTTTGCTCCTTTATACATTTATTGGCTTCTTGGGTACGTTCACCGGCTTGTGCTCAGCGTTAGAACCACTTCCAGATAGGTATAAGTTAAAAGGTAACCTCTGCGCAAGAAAGGAAGTTCTTATTTCTGCACTTTTCTGGGGTAGACTATTTTTCGATTGCCTGTGGTGGCGGGGGATACAGGTGGATATGGTGCAAAAAAAGGCGGCCTAAAGACCGCCCTTTTTAAGCATTGAAGTTTACCTTATCCAATCGCGTCATGACCCGTTTCATCCGTACGGATTCGAATGCATTCGTCCATGGGCATAACGAAGATTTTACCGTCTCCAATGGTTCCGCTCTTGGCGGCCTTGATGATGGCCGCGACGGTTTCTTTGACGAATTCGTCATTTACGGCAATCTCGATACGCACTTTTTCCAGCAGGCTTACAGATCGAACTTGCCCGCGATAATGTTCGGTGAATCCCATTTGTGTTCCGCATCCGCGGACCCGGCTGACCGTCATTTTGTGAATATCATTATGGAAGAGCGCGTCTTTCACATCATCGAGTTTTTCAGGTTGGATAACTGCAATAATCATTTTCATAACAAAACTCCTTACATAGCCTCTTCAGGATTGGCTTCAATCATATGTACACTCAAGTCGGAACCGCGCAATTCTTCATGCGGGGTCAGCCTGATGCCCACGGTAATCTTTAATAGCCCATAAACCAGCGTGCTGGCAACGAGGCAGAGCACAATGACGATTAGTGTAACGATCAGCTGAGAAAAGAACGATACACCGCCCAGTCCGCCCAGCGCTTTCTGTCCGAAAATGCCGGCGGCGATCCCGCCCCATGCCCCGCAGATGCCGTGTAGCGGCCAGACGCCGAGTACATCGTCGATCTTCCATTTTTCAGTTTCAGTTTCGAACATGAAGACAAAAATTCCGCCTGCAAATGCGCCGACTACCGCTGCGCAGACCGGATGATAGATATCCGATCCCGCGCAGACCGCCACCAGCCCAGCCAGGGCTCCGTTATGAACGAAGCCGGCATCGTTTTTAGAAATGGTCATTGCGGAAATGGTGCCGCCGACCATCGCCATCAGCGAATTCATGGCTACGAGGCCGGAGACATCGCCAAGGTTGCCCGCACTCATCACGTTAAAGCCAAACCAGCCCACAATGAGAATCCAACTTCCAAGCGCCAGAAAGGGAATGGAGCTAACTTTAATGGATGTCGTTTCATAGCGCTTCAGTCGAGCTCCCAGCAGCATGATGGCCGGCAGTGCCAGCCATCCGCCGGTGGCATGAACTACAACGGATCCGGCAAAGTCATGAAATGGTGCGCCGAACGTTGTTGCCAGCCAGCCTTCCGCTCCGCCGATGCAGCTGCTGAAGCGGCCCCAGGTTCCGCCTTCGATCAATGGGTAAACAAGGCCGACGAAGATGGCGCCTGCCACAGAGTTGGTCCAAAACTTGGCGCGTTCAGCCACACCGCCCGAAATAATGGCGGGGATGCAGGCGGCAAAGCCGAGTAAGAGGAAGAATTTGACATATTCAAAGCCATGGTTGACGGCCATTTCTTCGACGGGAACCAGAAACGATACGCCGCGTGCGATGGGATAGCCGATGAGAAAATAGACGACGGTGGAAAAGCTCCATTCGCAAATAATCTTATTCAGCGCGTTAACCTGATTTTTACGCCGGACAGACCCAACCTCCAAAAAGGCAAAGCCGCCGTGCATGGCAAGAATCATTACTGCACCCACTAGAATGAATAGGGTGTTTGATGAGCTTGCAAGTTCGCCTGCGGCATCGGTCTCCGCAGCCATTGCTGTTCCGGACAGGCAAAAACCCGTCAGGAAAATGACCGTTGCGGCCACTTTCTTCGTTATCGACATCTCTCTCTCCTGTTAGTGCTGGATTCCAACGCCTCGACAAGCGACGACGATGGAGAAATTTAGGCTACGGCATGCAGGAACTATGCCGTAAAGTAGTGATGATAGGTTAACATTCTGTTGTTGAGCATTTAACGAAAGCGGAACTGCGAAAATGTTTTATACGGGGCTGGCTAAAAGAAACAAAAATGTATCCACAAAGGCAGCACAAATACAAAATAGAACAAAAAAGGAGCCTCCGTTAGGAAGCTCCTGATCACGATAAATTCAAGTGGATCTCGTGCTGTTAGACAGCATCTCCGCCGCGTTCGCCGGTGCGAATGCGGATGCATTCTTCGAGCGGGGCGATGAATATTTTTCCATCGCCGGCTTTACCTTCCTCGCCATGGCGGGCCGCATTAAGGATGGCATCCACCGCGATCTCAACGAATTCTTCGTTTACGCCGATCTTAATCTCCACTTTTGGAATCAGATTGGGTACGACAACGAGGCCCCGGTAGATTTCGGTGTCTTCCTGTTGCCCGTGCCCGTCAACGCGAGTCACAGTGATGCGGCCGATTTCCGCCGCGATGAGCGCTTCACGTACTTCGTCGAGTTTGTCTTCCTGGATAATTGCAGTAATTAATTTCATATTAAAACTCCTCATTTATGAGTTGAGATTCAGCATGCCGTAGCCACGCTCGGAGTGGAGGCTGTGATCCATTCCTGCTTTTTCCTCAGACTCTTTAAGGCGGAAGCCGATGGTCTTATCAACAATAACGATCAAGATGAATGTCATGATGGCTGAGTAACCCAGACTGACCAAGCACCCTTCTGCCTGAACCCAAAGTTGATGCATCATGCTGGCGTCGATGGTGCCGGGCCGCAGAACGAAGGTGAGGCCGATTGCTCCCCAGAGAGCGGCAATGCCATGAATGCCGAATACGTCGAGCGTGTCGTCGTAGCCGAGCTTGTTCTTCATTTCAATGGCGAAGTAGCAAAGCGGAGAAGCCACGAGTCCGAGAACCAAAGCGCCCCAAGGTTGTACCGCTCCGGCAGCCGGAGTGATGGCAACGAGGCCGGCCAGAACGCCGGATACAAAACCGAGTGTGGAAACCTTCTTGTGGAGAATGCCTTCAAGAATCATCCAAGACAAGGCGCCTGCCGCCGCCGCAACCTGCGTTACAGCTAGTGCCTGTGCGGTAACCAGTCCGCTGGAAACGGATGAGCCGGCATTAAAGCCAAACCAGCCTACCCAGAGCAGGCCCGCGCCCATTAGGGTCATGACGAGGTTGTTTGGGTGCATCGCGGTCTTAGGGTATCCACGGCGCGGGCCGAGGTAAAATGCAGCAACCAATGCAGCTGCTCCGGCAGAAATATGAATTACGGTGCCGCCGGCAAAATCGATGGCGCCTTTTTCGAAAAGAAAGCCGTCGCTGGCCCAGACCCAGTGGCAGAGCGGATTGTAGACAATCAGGCTCCATAGCGCGATGAAGACACAGTAGCCACGAAACGAGACGCGCTCCGCAAAGGCACCGGCAATCAGGGCCGGGGTAATGATGGCAAATTTTCCCTGGAACATGGCAAAAACATATTCAGGGATACCGCCGTCCATAATCACATCATCAATGCCCTTCAGCATAAAATAATCGGAATTCCAGCCAAACCATCCGCCAAAAACGTTAGATCCGAAACACATGGCATAGCCGCAGACCATCCAGAGTACGCCGATAATGGCCATGGCGGCAAAGGAATGCATCATGGTGCCCAGCACATTTTTGGTGCGTACCAGACCGCCGTAAAACATGGCTAGTCCGGGAATCATCAGCAGAACCAGCGCTGTAGAAGTTAACATCCATGCCGTGGTTCCGGTATCAACCTCGGGGGATCCATCAGCCGCGAATACGCTGCCTGTACAACATAGCATTGCCGTAAAAATAGCCAGAATGGCTACCCATTTTGATTTAAGCATTCTCTCTCTCCTGTTTGTTGCATTCTTGATCCCGAATAACAGGACCAATAAAAGTTTAACAGGGCACTTTATGCAGAAGGTATGCCATTAGATTTGCAATAAGTCATAAGTCATTGGTATTAGGGTTAAAGTGAAATGTGGAGGGCGTTATTGATTTTGAGCCACCACTACAAATACGACAGATCTGTTTCTATGCCTTCAAATATGTTGCATTTTTTAGGCCGCCTAGGGCTTAGCTGGTTTATGAGCTGTGCTGTTTACCCCGTTTGGGGTCGAGTTTCGGAAAGGTAGTATAGCTGCCCGTCGGGAAACCCGAAGTTCCGGCGGTGTTGGCAATATTGCTGTTTCCTGCCGAAACCGAATATTCCGCAATAGTGGTTAGGTTATTTTCAGACTCTGAAGGCGATGCGAAGCGTAATTTTAATGCTCATAAGCCTATTGTTTTTTAGTCAAAAATGAAGAGGGAAGAGTTCTGCGGAGAAACGGAAAGTCAATTTGTAGCGAAAAACGGTTGATTTTCCGTCGGGCGACGCTATCTTTTTCCTCTTCTTCAGTTGGTGATTGTAGCTCAGTTGGTTAGAGCGCCTGGTTGTGGTCCAGGAGGCCGCGGGTTCGAATCCCGTCTTTCACCCCAAGTTTTGATAAGCTCCCTTGCAAATGCGAGGGAGCTTTTTTTGTTTATACTTTATTAAACAGGTTGGCTAAAGGGGTAGAGACCGCATGCCTGAAAGGAAGCGGTGTTTCTCGTGGCTCCAGTTCCTTATTCCAGCGTTTCACTCTCTTCGCTCGTGTAAACATTCTCTGCACCACGCAACTCAAATATCTAGCTCCGGGCGTAAATACTGTTTGTCTCACGCAGGGTAAGCAGGGATTAGATATTTTTGTGATTTCTGTGTGAAAAAGAGAATCGTTTAGTCCTCCGTTAGGCTGGAGGGTCAGCTCGCTGAGCTGACCGAGCGGATGGCATCCGTCCAAAGCTCAGGTCCTTCTTGGTGATACCGTCCTAGTACTCAGTCACTGATTAGATGACGGGCAAAAAATAATAGGAGGCGAACCTGCCTTCTTTTATTTTTACTTTAATATCTATGAATATACGTAGATATAAATAAAGGAGAACATCATGGGGTATCCAACAAAAATTCAGCTGATTGCTCGCAAAAAGGGCAAGCAGTGGTACGTAAACTTTCCGAATGCACTGGCCGAAGCGATGAACTTTGAAAAGGAGAAACCGTGGAGTGGGAGGTCGAAACTCTGGAGGTGCTTCGAATGACGCGACGCCGGAAGCAAAACTCAACCGGGAGCAAAAAATAACGCCTAAATATTGCGTTCAATTAAGCGCTGAAGAGCGCGAAAAACTCCAGTCTGTGGTTCGCAAAGGAACGGGGGCAGCTTACAAGCGGCTTAATGCCTAGATGTTTCTTAAGGCAGACGAAGGCGAGCAGGGTCCGCCCGAAAGCGTAAGCTTGACGGAAAACAGGAGGCCAAGTTGATTTTTCTTACCTGCTCTGAGCCGCCGGAAGGCCGGGTACGGTGGACGTTGCGTTTGTTGGCCGATCGCATGGTAGAGCTCGAGTATGTTGACGAGATCTCCCCTAAAACTGTCCGACGGCTTTAAAAAACGAAATCAAACCCAGGCAAAAGAAGGGATGGTGCATTCCTCCCAAATCCAACGCTGAATTCGTCTGCAACATGGAGGCGGTGCTGGAGGTCTACCAGAAACCTTACGATCCAGATCTGCCTGCGATCTGTATGGATGAAAGCAGCAAGCAACTGCTCAAAGAAGTTCGCGCTCCTATTCCGGCGAAACCGGGAAAACCCGAACGGTTTGATATCGAATACGAGCGCAACGGCACCTGCAATATTTTCATGTTCTTCGATGAACTGGCGATTCAAAACCAGTGATGCTCGCATTAAACTCAAAAAACTTTACCCGATAGTAAATTAATGACTGTGTACTAGACGGGCATTGTTAAAACAGTAACCCATTTGTAATGGGCCGCCTTATGTGTGGAGAAATCGGCCTTCAGGGATGATTCTAACTCTGATCCTGCTCGCAAATGAACGATTACCTAATCAGAATATTTCGGTATCTTTTAAATTGCCTATTCGGCAAGGGGTATTAAACTCCGATCTTTTCCGCGAAATTTCGAGCAAGAATTAATTAAGCTTTTATTTAAATCCTAACAGGAGATAATTTATGAACAAGAGACTCGCCATACTATGCCTGGCTTCAGCCCTTCTTCCAATGCTTGGAAGCGCAGTAGATCAACCCAACATCCTCGTCATCTGGGGTGACGACATTGGCACCTGGAACATTAGCCACAATAACCGCGGAATGATGGGATACAAAACACCCAGCATCGACCGCATCGCCAACGAGGGAATCTCCTTCACCGACTATTACGCGCAGCAATCCTGCACCGCAGGCCGCGCCGCATTCATAGGCGGGAGTGTCCCTGTTCGCTCCGGCATGACCAAAGTTGGACTCCCCGGCGCAGCGCAGGGTTGGCAGAAGACCGACATCACCATGGCCAGCGTGTTGAAGAACCAGGGATACGCCACCGGACAGTTTGGCAAAAACCACGAGGGCGATCGCAACGAACACCTGCCGACCCTGCATGGTTTTGATGAATTTCTTGGCAATCTCTATCATCTGAATGCGGAAGAAGAGCCGGAAAATAGAGACTATCCTCGCGATATGGTGCTCAAAAACGGAAAGACCTTCCTTGAAACATTCGGTCCGCGCGGGGTTATGAAATGCTTTGCCTCTGATACAGATGACTCAACCATCGATCCGCGTTTTGGCCGGGTTGGAAAGCAGACCATCGAAGATACGGGGCCGCTCACGAAAAAGCGCATGGAAACCATCGACGACGAAACCGTGGCCGCCGCCAAGGATTTCATCACACGACAGAACGCCGCCGGGAAACCCTTCTTCTGCTGGTGGAACGGAACGCGTATGCACTTTCGCACCCACGTGAAAGAAGAGCATCGCGGCATTTCCGGGCAGGATGAATACGGCGACGGCATGGTTGAGCACGACCTGCACGTGGGTGAACTGCTCAAGCTCCTCGATGATCTAGGCATTGCCGATAACACCATCGTCCAATATTCCACCGACAACGGTCCGTACTACAACACCTGGCCGGATGCCGGAACCACCCCGTTCCGGAGCGAGAAAAATTCCAACTGGGAAGGCGCCTTCCGCGTACCGACCTTCGTCCGCTGGCCCGGCCATTTTCCGGCCAATGTCACACTCAACGGCATCGTGGCCCACGAAGACTGGCTGCCCACTTTTTCCGCTGCGGCTGGAGACACCGATGTGAAAGATCGCCTACTTAAAGGCACAGAGATCAATGGGCGGAAATATAAGAACCATATTGATGGCTACAACCTGCTCGACTACCTTTCCGGTAACGTGAAGGAATCACCGCGCCAAGAGTTTTGGTATGTCACCGACGACGGGCAGGTTGCCGCCGCCCGCTATCAGGACTGGAAAGTGACGTTCCTTGAAAATCGAGGGCAGGCCTTTGGTGTTTGGCGCGAACCCTTCGTTGAGCTACGTGCGCCATTAATTTGCAACCTGCGCCGCGATCCGTTTGAAAAAGCGCAGCACAACTCAAATACCTACGACGACTGGTGGCTCGATCGGCCGTTCGTGATCGTCCCGATTCAGGGGTTGGCCGCAGAGTTTCTGATGACTATGAAGGAATTTCCGCCGAGCCAGACTCCTGGCTCCTTCAACCTCTCCAAGATCGAAGAGCAACTACGCGACGCGACTGGCTCGCACTAAACTGAATGAAGTAAAAGACTCGCTGACAAACCAGCGAGTCTTTTTTATTTACGGAACTTTTCCACAGCCACCCCATAGGGATACGAAGATTTGCGTAACCACATTGAAAATGTGGATTAAGTAGAGGGTTTTTTAAAAGTTGGGATTCTCACTTTCTTTGTCAGAGGTGCCCAGTCTCCTTTGTTGCAGCCTGCTGTCCCATGAAGCGAGGCCTATTTCGGTTCGAAACCGGGGAAGAGTTGTTCATTCAGGAGTTGACGGCATGAGATGCTCCCGTCTCAGAAAAGTTGGGCATTTTAATTTACAGTCTACCGTCGGCAAACCTGCCGAACTATGCTCTTTCGCGAAATTGAGGGTTTCTGTATGGTGTGTGGTTGATTTTCCACCAATTGGAAACAGGAGTTTTTTGAATGACACGTTTTTTAACAATTTGTATGGCCTTGGCCGTCTCCGGCACCACGGTCTTTGCGCAATATATGAACATTCTGGACGACGGAACCAACCAGTCGGTTAACTCTACCTGGATTACAACCAACGCCGTTATCGTTGGGTCGACCACTTCCAGTAATTATCTGGATACGGTTTCCAACGGGGGCATTAAAGCTCCGGGCATGATAATTGGTAATAGCGCTGTGGCTTCAAGCAATACGGCCCGGCTCTCTTCCTCCAGTTCCCAATGGAATATTAGTGGTGACATTCAGGTTGGAAATGGCGGATCGAATAATAGTTTGTTGATTAACAACGGTGCAGTGGCCGTCAGCGACAATGGACAGGTTGGGGTGTCAAATGCAGCAAACAACAATGTGGTATCGGTTTCAGGGCAGGGAGCAAAATTCGGTTCCTATTGGGGCATCACGAATACGCTGACCATCGGAGCGGCTGGTAATACCAATAATCAGGTCAATGTTGGGGAGTTCGGTTTTATTTCTACGAGTAATCTGGTGATTCATGCTGACAATGCATTTAATATTAACGCGGATGGGACGCTTCGAATCAAAGGCGGTTTTGATCGGAACACATTATCGAATCTGACCTGGAATACGGGCGGGGACCTTATTGTTGGGGGAAGCCTGACCGGGCTTGATAACATGGCTGGAACGAATCAAACGCTAACGATTGATGGGGGTACGTGGGAAAATTCCGGAGTCAATAGTACCGTGGGAGTGGATGGTGCCGGAAATGGGCTGATCGTCGAAAATGGCGGGCAAGTGGATAACGTGAGTGGAATTATCGGCTCAACAACGAATGCCATCGGGAACGGGGTATTGGTTACCGGAACAAATTCAGTTTGGAATAATAGTGGCGACCTTACGGTGGGCAAAAATGGATCGTCTAATAAATTGCGCATCGAAGATGGGGGTACAGTCAATAATAAGGATGCCTTTGTTGGCCGGTCGACCGGAGGACTGAATAATAAGGCCGAGGTTTTCGGCAAAGATTCACGCTGGATTAATGACGGAGTACTGACGGTTGGGGCAACGAATACGAGCGGCAATAGTGTAACAGTTTCGGCGGGCGGTACGATAGAGGCCAAGGAACTGAAGATTTTATCGGGTAACACGTTTAATCTCGAAGCTGACGGTACGCTGGCCATTACGGATTACTTTAATGCCTCCATGAGCAACTTTAATTGGGACGCCGGAACGGTCTCCGCTGGTGGAGTGCTGGAAGGGCTGGAGACCAACAGCGAAGGAACGATTCTAAAAGACGAGAAGTCGGTTGTGCTGAACAGCGGCTCACATATGACGACCAATGACCTGGTGGTGGGCTTTGAAGGTTCGGACAGTTCATTCGCCGTCACGAATGGCGGCAGTGCAGAAAATGCGAATGGTTATATTGGCTGGGGATCCGATGCATCACGGAACTCGGCTCTGGTTTCCGATGGCGGGGTTTGGACTAATAATGGAAACCTTTATGTCGGGTTCTATGGCGACTCCACCAACCTGATGACCGCCGGAACCGGCAACGCCCTGACGGTGACAAACAACGGTTCGGTTTTTGTCGGCGGAGCGGCGACCAATCTGGTGGGAATATCCATCGCCAGTAATGCCACGTTGGCCGTCAGTGCCAGCTCCTCGGTGGTGACCGAAGGACTCTATATTGATGCCAACGGCGACTTTAACCTTGATGGAGCGTTGCAGGTTACCGGTGATTTTGATGCCAACCAAAACGGATTCAATTGGAATGATGCCGCAACATTAACCGTGAACAGCAGTCTGACGTATACCAACGATATCGGCGGATCCAATAAAACACTGAATGTGGCTGGTATAGCGGCATCGTGGAATGCGGGCACGAATCTGTTGGTAAACGGAGTCGACTCAACGCTCAACATTCTTGACGGGGCAACGGTTACAGCCATGAATACCACGGTTGGAGCAGGATCCAACGACGTGAAGAATACGGTGAATGTATCCGGCGATGTCACCAAGCTTAATGGTGGTACGCAGTTTACGGTTGGCTTCCTTGGATCAGGCAACAGCCTGAATATTACTAACGGTGGAGAGGTTGCAAATACCCATGGTTATATCGGCATGTCGTCTGATGGAAACACCGTTTCGGTGTCGGGCTCGAACAGCGTATGGAGCAACAGCGGTAATCTCTATGTCGGCTCCGATGGTACAAACAACACCCTTAAGGTGTCTGATGGTGCCACCGTGGAGAGCGATCATGGTTTTATTGGCCGCTATGTCGGAGCAGATGGAAATACGGCGACGGTTTCCGGCCATGGTTCTGTCTGGACCAACTATGCGGACCTGAGCATTGGCCTGCAGGGCGCTACAAACAGCCTGAGCATTACCGGCGGCGGGCTGGTACATAACGAGAATGGCTATATCGGCAACTCGAATACCGCTATGGCCAACGCGGTGATGGTCTCCGGTTCCAATTCCATTTGGCGGAATACCGGGGACCTATATATCGGAAATGAAGGTTCCGGCAATACGCTGGATATCAAGAGCGCAGGACTTGTCTTAAGTGATAATGGATTCATTGGGGCAGCTTCTTCTTCCAGTGGCAATGTAGTTACCGTGAATGATTCCAAGTGGACCAATTCCGGAAACCTGACAGTAGGGCAAAACGGTTCCGGCAATCAGCTGACGGTCGAAAACGGCGGACGCGTGGACAGCGTTAATGGAATCATCGGGTCCGGCGCAACCGCGACCGAAAATGAAGTAACTGTGACGGGGAAAGATTCCCTCTGGAACAATACCGGTAATCTGGTTATCGGCGCATCTGGCTCAGCAAACGAATTGAATATATTAGGGGGCGGTGTCGTCTCAAACATTACTGGCACCGTGGGAGCAAATGGCGGGGCATCAAATAATTTTGTTTCTGTTTCTGGTGACGGTTCTGCCTGGGTAAACAGCGGCACCCTGTCAGTTGGTAGTAATGTCAGTTCAAACAATAGTGCTATTGTTTATGGCGGCGCTCGGATTACGGCGGCTGACGTTGATGTGTATGTCGGAAATACACTGAGTATTTCGAACCAAGGTACGTTGGCAATAACCGGAAGTTTTGACCTGAATGCTAAACAGTCCACCTTGGATTGGCAGGTCGGCGGTGAGATTGCCATTGAGGGCGATCTGGTTAATACCACCGAATTTGATGGTGATGAATTGATCCTGTCCATAGATGGCGGTACGTGGACAAATGCGGTGGATCAACGGGTGATCGGTAAAGACGGTTCGGATAATCAGTTTAATATTATTAACGGCGGTTATGTGCTGAATACAAATGCGATTGTCGGGGCTGGCACTAATACGTCCGGCACTGCGGCTCTGGTTAGCGGAACGGGCTCAATCTGGGAAAATACGGATACGCTCTATATCGGTGCGGTTTCGAACTCCGGTAACCGCGTTACGGTGAAAGATAGCGGCACGGTGAAGGCAGGAGACCTGAGCATTGCGGAAGGCAACAGCTTTGTGCTGGCTGACGGCGGAACGCTTCGGATGACCGGAACTAATTTTAACTATTCGGCTCAAACCAATCTCGACTGGATGGCCGGCGGTAACCTTGCGGTGGAAGGACGACTGACCGGGTTGGACGAAACAGAGACCATCGTGCAGGGCATGACCAATGCCGCAACGTTCATTGATGCAGGACATGTGATTACAATTGGCGGACCGGCCGGTCGGTTGAGCGGGAGCACCAATCTCATTGTTGGTTTTGAAGATTCAAATTCCGGTCTCATCATTAATGATGGCGGCAAGGTGGATAATGCCAATGGTTACATTGGCTGGGGCAGCGGTTCCCAGGCAAATTTCGTACAGGTAACCGGAGCAGATTCCGTATGGACCAACCGTGAAAATCTTTATATTGGCGGCTATCCGACCACCAACGGCTGGGCACAGGCCGGTACGTCAGGGCTCAGAAATAGCCTGACGGTGGAAGATGAAGCTTGGGTTTTGGTTGGCGAAGTGACGACTGCGGATCTGGGTTCAGCCAGCGGCGGTGTTGCGGTGGCCTCTACGACGGGTGCCGAGTTACAGATTGGATGGGGCGATCTTACAACGGACGATCTATATGTGGGAACAGGTTCCGGTTTAACGGGTTCGGTTCGGGTCCGGGATACGGGCGTGGTGCGACTGGACAATCTGGTCATTGATCCCGGTGCATCCAATAAATTCTGGTTGGCCGGCTCGTTGATCGCGACGAATGGATTTAATGCAGGTATGACAGGTTTTGAATGGGAAGATGAAGGGCGGATTACGGTGCAAAGCGGCGAGCTGACCGGCATTTCCAGAATTGAGGGAACCAATCGGGCGGTCACACTCAACAGTGCAAACTGGATAACGCCTGGCATTTTGGATATCGGTGCGTACGGTTCGGGCAATAAGCTGACGGTTACCGGCGACAGCCAGCTCACCAGTAGCGGAGCCTTTATAGGCAACTCGAATGCGGCAAACAGTTTGATTTCGTTAAGCGGCAGTAATGTCGTTTGGAATAATGATGGCGATCTGACCGTGGGTAATGACGGATCAGGGAATAGTCTGCTCCTAAGTGATGGAGCCGAATTCTACAATATGGGTGATGCCTTCATTGGGGTCACCTCAAATGCATTTGGCAACTCGGTGACGGTGTCTGGTAGCAATACGCTTTGGAACAACACCGGTGACTTGTTTGTTGGTAAATCGGGTTCCAACAGCACGCTGACGGTATCAGGATTAGCAAGGGTGGATGTTGGCGGGAACCTCAATGTGAAGAACAGCAGCACGCTCAGCCTCTCGAGCACCAATTCAGAAATTAGTGTGGCGAACGATTTGAACGTGGTTGATTCGAAAGTTACCGGTAGCGGTATGATCACATTCGGAGCTGCCGATAGTGCGCTGTCGATCTCCGGAACCAATTCCACGATTGATGAAGGAATCCAGTTTGTTGGCGGGGGGTCAGGCAGTATTGATGTTATGAATGCCACGCTTGTTTTGAATGCAGCCCGCACCAACCAGTTCACCGGATTTTCTGCGCTGGATCTTACGGATAGTACGCTGCAAGCGGGAGGAACGATCGAGAAGGATACCTTCGGCACGATTTCAATGAATGGCGGAACGCTGAACCTCACCGACCATTTCACTATTGAAGGTGAAATGGTGGCAACCGGAAAACCGTTGCTGAAAATGACGGCGGAAGAGCACAGCTTAAATCTTAAGAATACAGCACCGTTTGATTTGTCTGACTTGAAGGCTGTAATCAAAGTGAACGGCGGGCAGGACGTGCAGGATTTCACGCCGACAATTATTACTGCAGAAAATGGATTAACCCCATTCGATGACGGTGATCTTACGTTTGATGAGCGGTATCTCCTATATGGATTTGAACCGGTTTATACCGCGAATGAAGTTTCCATAAAAGCAGTTGCAGCAACCGATGGAGAAATAAGTTCCACACTGGCAATGGCTGGAAGCGAGGGTATTCGTGCCGGATTTAATGGGATGAAAAGTGCGGTCTTCACACGAACCAAGCAGATGCGTCGTAATGTGGTGGCCACGGCCCATTCCATTCCGCAGGAAGCTTTCCTTTTGTCGAATACCAATGGGCCGACCGGTGCGATGGGGCCGGGCGATCAGAATACCATTTTCGATATGCATGTCTGGTTGCAGTATTTTAACGGGCAGGGTGAGTCCGATGCGTATGGTCTTTCGGATGGCTTTTCCCTGAACAACAACGGAACCACGATAGGCGCGGACCGATTATTCGGGGATTCGCTGATCGCCGGTTTCAACTATACCTATGCGCGTTCCGACGCCCGCTCCACCAATCGGGATACGGTGGGAACCGAAACCTATTGGATTGGTGGTTATGCGGAATGGGTTTCTCCCGGCGGGATTTATGTAGACACGATGGCGGCCTACGGAAGCTCTGATTATAATTCAAGGCGTATTGCAGAAAACTATGTGGGCCACGCGAAATACGATGGCAACGACTTTGGCGGCTATCTGGATGTAGGCCAGTATTATCACTACAAAAATATGGCACTGTCTCCTTACATTGGACTCCATGCCTTAACGGCTCACACAGATAATTATGTGGAAAAAGAACAGGATGAGAACCTCCTGTATGTTGATGAGCGCCGCCGCTCCTGGCTGGAATCGGCCGTCGGCCTCAAGGCGCGTCATCGTTTCGATACTCGTAAAGGCCGTATCCAGACGACCGGCTATGCAGAATGGCTGCATGACTTCCTGCAGCAGGATGTCGATTCGCAGCTTTCTGTCGGTGGATTGGGGCCGATTGATACCGCCCGTATTTCGCCCGATGCCGACATCTTTGGTATGGGTGCGGGCCTCAGCTGGATTTATACGGACTATCTTGAATTCGGCATCGGTTATAACGGCCGCTTCTCCGATCACTACGAAGAGCACACCGGCTCGATCATGATCGATGTCCGGTTCTAGGAATAACACGATGCATACTTTCCTGAATACGTCATACGTAATGCGGAGTACGCAGGGAGGTTGTTGAAATGCTGTCATTCGGATGCTTGTGCGTGTTGCTGGGGCTTGGCTATTGGCTGCGCCGTAAGCTCGTTATTCTCCAACGGCTCTATCTACCTGCCAGCGTAATTGCCGGCCTGTTGGGATTGCTTATTCTTCAAGCCGCACCGATTCCATGCAGAGGCATCCGCCGGCTGGAATAAACTGCCGGGTCAGTTGATTAATATTGTTTTTGCCTGCCTCTTTCTAGGAACCACGCTACCTACCGTTTCAAAGGTTTGGAAAAGCTCCAGTCGCCAGCTGGCCTACGGTCAGATTGTGGCGTGGGGTCAATATGCCGTCGGTTGTTTTTTTGTGCTGCTCATGCTTAAGCCGATCTTTGGTCTGCCGGATATATTTGCGGGGATCATGCCGGTTGGTTTTGAAGGAGGGCATGGGACTGCCGGCGGAATGGGACCGATTTTCGACGAACTCGGATTTCCGGAAATGAAAGACTATGCTCTTGCCTGCGCAACCGGAGGAATTCTTGGTGCCATTATTGTCGGCATGGGGCTCATCAACTGGGCGGTGCGTAAAGGCTATGTGGAAAAGAGAAGTTCTTCTTTTGTAGAAGCGTCGTCCTCGTCGCTTTCCGGCGAAGGGGCTATGCGTACGGAAAGCGACGAGGACGTCGCCTCTATGATCGATAAAGCCTTCGCAGAAGGGATTATTCCTGTCGGGAAACGTCCAGAAGCCGGCAAACTGACGGTCTCCTCCGACGTCATCGAATCGCTCACACTTCATCTGGTATTTGTTGGAGCGGCCATCTTGCTCGGTTGGCTGATGAAGCAAGGATTGCTTTTGGCCGCCTCTCAGCTGCCAGGGAAAGGGGCGGATATTTTTAAAAGCTTTCCTCTGTTCCCGCTCTGCATGCTCGGTGGGGTGATCGTGCAATGGTTGGCCGACCGCTTCGATAAACACGAGCACATGGATCAGGGGCTCATGATGCGTATTCAAAACTGTGCCCTCGATTTTCTCGTGGTTGCCGCCATAGCCACGATTCGGATTGATGTCGTGGCCCAACAGTGGGTGCCGATCGTGGTTCTTATTGCGGCAGGAATCGGCTGGAATGTTTTGATGCTGACCGTCTTCGCTCGCCGCGCCTTTAAGGATGCCTGGTTCGAGCGCGGTATTGCGGAAATGGGCCAATCCATGGGCGTTACCGCCACCGGCCTTTTGTTGCTCCGCGTAGTCGATCCCGACTATGAAACCGATGCGGCGGAGGCCTTTGCGGCCAAGCAACTCCTGCACGAGCCCTTCATGGGCGGCGGCCTATGGACCGGTGCCGCCATTCCGCTACTCGCCCTCTGGGGCGGCTGGCCGATCTTTGGAATTGCTGTCGGCGCCATTGCAGTGTGGACAACTTTCTTGTATGTGTTGAACCGTAATACACGGAGAAAATCATGAAGAGATTTACTTGGCTTGGGATATTGATGGCTGTGGTGCTGACAGGGTGCTCTAGCGATAAGGGCTACAGCGGGGTGGATAATGTCTGGCGCTCCGCAACTCCCCTAGTATGGGAAGCAGGAAAGACCACGGAGCAGGATGTAATCGATGCATTGGGTCCGCCGTCGCAACTGATCGGCCTCGACAAGGAGAAGGTGTATTATTATTTGCGTGAGGAACGCAAACAGACCGCTGTCTTTCTATTGGCGTATAACTGGAAAAATCAGAAGCTAACCTACGACCGCGCCATCTTCTTTTTTGGGTCTTCCGCCAAATCAGTGGGTGCACGTGAGGTTTTCGCTTTGCCTGAAAGTTTGAAATGGCCTGAAATCAGGATGGCATACAAGTAA
>JADGFE010000156.1 GCA_016744085.1 Kiritimatiellales bacterium
CCAAAAACAACTCCAGTAACTGCAAGAACTAAAGAAAAACCTACTGTAAAAAATCTGGATATATCCATTACCAACCCCTTAACAAAACTATTTTTCATTACGACCTGCCTTTTCCTGCAACCTGCGTTGTCGCATTCCCATTAAGCGATCCACCCGTTCTTGATAGGCGGCAGATTCCGGATTAACGTGCTCTGGATTGCTCTGCGCAGACCCCTCAGAGGAAGGCGCCTCGGCAATTTTACTACCCACATCAGACCCCTGCCGCACATAGGGCCTGGGTTGATACTCAATCGATTCTACCGCACTCGTTGAATTCACAGTGGGGTCAGCATACAAGTTGTCCATTTTCTGTGGCTTTCCATAGTGAAACGTGGGTGCGCTATCCACCTGCTCAGGAGAAACAAAGGCGGCTTCTGCAAGCTGCCGATCGGGGTCTGCCGGATCAGATACCCCCGGCAGCACATCGGTCTTTTTCGCAATACGAGCGTTTTCACGAAGCATTCGATCCGCCTCTGCATTTCGCTGTTCAAAAAAATAAAACCCAACAATTCCAGCCCCGGCCACGATGACAACCAGCGGTAAAATACCAATAAGACGTCTCATCCTATTCTCCTCCCAGATAAATTAGGTCTAAATCAGGATCAAAAGCGTGATACCACCCTTCATTCGGAATAATAAGGAGTACCCCGGTAGAACCATTGGCCTGCACGGAATTGGCCAGTGCATCCTCGATACCATCGTGAAGTCCATCTCCATCACTATCCGCTTGCAGCGGATCGGTTCCGTTCGCAATCTCGACATCATCATCAATGCCATCCCCGTCGGTATCGTTTTCTTCTGGGTTCGTGGAATATAGGTAGATTTCGTGGCTGTCCGATAAAGAGTCTGTATCTGAAAAAACGTCCGATCGTGCGGCTACCCAGAAATGAGTAGGAGAATTGGTAGAGGCCTCATCAATCCATGTAAATTCGGAGATTCCAACCGAGGAAATATTGGTAAAGAGAGACCAATCCCAATCAATCAGGCTCGTTGAGACAAACACGTCTACTGAATTCGTGTAGTCGATGGGGAAATATACTCCCACCTCAACCTCGTTGCTTTCCACGCCTATGGCTAGCATCAAGTTGGTAACCGTTACCGGAGCCGACATCATCGCCATCGGAGCGAATAGTTCCAGTGCCTGTGATTCCTGCGCAATATCTTCTTCGTAGGATTCCAAAAAAACTATCGGTAGAAGTGAAATTTCTGCGCCGACGTTTGACGAGCGCCCGAAGATTTTTTGCTGGGCGCTCAAGTCAGCGAGCGAGTCTACTGCGTAGGATTCGAAAGCAAAGAGGTATTCGTTATAGTCAAGCGGCCCAGACGTTCGCCAAATTTCTTGCTCGTACGAGTTGTAATAGACCATCTCCCCCGTTCGCGTCTCGACCACCGTCAATTTGTAAAAGGGATAGACCGAAGAATTGACAGTCTGCATCTCCGCATACATCTGCTTGAGGACGGCCCGAGGCCACGCCTTACTCTTCCAGTCCACCGCCCGAACAAGGCGATCGGGGTGGAGATAAAACGGATCATCCGATGTGGGAGGCACAAGCTGCCAAAACTGCTTTTGTGTATCTCTAGCAATTCGTTCGATTTGCTCCAGCGAGGTGATAATTTCTGCTGTGCCCTCAGAATTAGGTAATTGAGTCACTGCTTCCGTTGATAATGTCACGACTAAACCTAAACACGCTCCAACAATACCTATTTTCACACTTCCCCCCTTGTGTTAAAGCACCTATAAAAGAGGCGCGAACTTCAACGGCCCCAACCAAGGGCGACCAAGCCCCACACCGGAACCAGCCGAAGCCGCGCCCGAGGGGGCGCGTTCTTCTGCTAGTTGTTTCGATGTTAAAAGTTTGGTCATTTTGGTTGGGAACAAACTGCGTAAAAACGCAAAATATATTATAATTGTGTGTCGAGGTGCATCTTTAAGAGGGATACTGCCAACGAATCTTCTTAAAGGAAATTAAACATGCCGCTCGTATCATAAATTCATGGTTCTTAATTTCAAAAAACAACCGTTCGCTAAAGCACAATAATCCGGTAGCCCTTTTCAATCCACTTAACCAGACTTGGGTGCCCTTCATACCCCCCTACCAATAATGCCCGTTGGCGAGGGGGCAACTGCTCCTTCACCTCGAATTGCTCGGCACAATAGTCGCAGATCTCCTCAACCATGCCCAATTCCTGAATTTTCAGGTACTGTTTATGGAGTTGGTTCTCCGGTTTGCGCAGTTCATTCGCCCATCCAGTGCCGGCTCCGTCAAATATAAGCACCACCTGATAGCCATTTTCCGCCAGTTCTGTAGCATAGAGCAATGCATGAATAGCACGGGCCATGCCCTCATTGGTTTCGTTCCCCGCCTGCAGCACAATCGCGTATTTATCCTTAGGGATCTCTTCGGCAACTCCCAGACCGGCCAGCGTGCACGCGAGCATTATGAATAACCACTTCTTCATTTTTCTCCTCCTTCCAATGATTGGAAGAATTTAGTACAGGATTTTCCAGACATTGGAAAGCCAGCCATGTAAGTTGGTCGCTTAATAACCGACAATCTTACAACCGAGATCCCCTATGACGAAAAAACTCTTCCTTATTGATGGCATGGCCATTGTCTACCGCGCCTACTTCGGTCTTATCCGTAATCCCCGCATCAACTCCAAGGGAGAGAATGTCTCGGCTGTCTTCGGCTTCATTAATACCCTGCTCGATATTATCCACACCTATGAACCCACGCATATTGCTGTGGCATTCGATACCCACGAGCCCACTTTCCGGCACATTGAGTTCCCCGAATACAAAGCCACGCGGGATGAAACCCCTGAAGGCATCCGCACCGGTGTCCCACATATTAAAAATCTGCTGTCCGCCTTTAACATTCCCATCCTGGAATATCCTGGGTTTGAAGCGGACGACGTGATCGGAACCCTTGCCCGCCAGGCCGAAAAGGATGGATTTGAAACCTACATGGTTACTCCGGACAAAGACTATGCTCAGCTCGTTGACGAACATACCTACATGCTTAAACCCGGCCGTAGTGGCGGCGATGCCGAGCTCCTGACCGTTGCTAAAATTCTGGAACAGTGGAATATCGGCAAGATTGAACAAGTCATCGATATTCTAGGACTCGCTGGCGATACGGCTGACAATATTCCCGGCGTCCCCGGAATCGGCCCGAAGACTGCCCAAAAGCTTATTGCGCAATACGGTTCGGTTGAGAACCTGCTGGAGCACACCGATGAGCTGAAAGGCAAGCAAAAGGAAAAGGTTGAAGAGAACAAAACACAGGCCCTGCTTTCCAAAAAACTGGTGACCATTAAATGTGATGTCCCCGTAAAAGAAACTCCTGATGAATTGATTATCGGCGACCGTAGCGACGATCAGCTCAAGCGTTTACTTACTGAACTTGAATTCAAAGCCCTGATTAAGCGTCTATTTGGCGAATCCCCTACTCCGGCATCCGTTGCTTCAGCCACGGCTTCCGAAGGACAGGGCGACTTATTTGACTTTGCGGCCGCCTCCAACCCGGAAATGATGGAACCCACTCCCGGCTTCAAAACCATTAAGGACGTAAAGCATACGTACCATCTGGTCACCACCTCCGCTGAACGCGATGCACTGGCCGAAAAACTGTCCGGCTGCTATGAAGTCTGCTTCGACACCGAAACCACCAGCCTCGACGTTCGTACGGCTGAACTGATTGGCATCTCCTTCTGCATCGAACCGCATGAAGCCTGGTTTGTCATGCTTCCGCCCGATCGGGATGAAACCCTCAAGGCGCTCGAAAAATTTATTCCCATCCTGAACAACTCCGATGTCCGCAAAGTCGGACAAAATTTAAAATATGACGTCAGCGTTCTGAAGTGGCACGGCATTGAGGTTCGTGGTGAGTTGCTCGATACCATGCTTGCACACTATCTCATCGATCCCGACCAGCGCCATAACATGGATCATATGGCCGAATCCCTGCTCGACTATTCTCCCATTCCCATCACCACCCTGATCGGAGAAAAGAAAAGTACACAGAAAACTCTGCGCGATGTTGATCCCGATGATTTGTGCGGATATGGAGCGGAAGACGCCGATATCACGCTCCAGCTATGGCATAAGCTCAAGCCTATGCTCAAAGAGCGCGGACAGGAACGAGTCTTCTACGAAATTGAAACCCCGCTCATGCCGGTGCTGGCTCAAATGGAATACAATGGCATCAACCTCGATGTAGCCAACCTCGAAACCTATTCCAAAAAACTCGGCGATAAAATCCAAGATCTGGAAAGCGCCGTCTACACCATGGCCGGCATGGAATTTAATCTCAATTCGCCCAAGCAGCTTGGCGAAGTCCTATTTGATCTACTCAAGCTGAGCGAGAAACCCAAGAAGACGAAGACCGGCCAATATAAGACCGACGAATCCGTTCTTTCTGAACTGGCCCACGAGCATGAAATCGTCCGAAAGCTGCTACAATACCGCTCACTCGCCAAACTCAAGAGCACCTATGTCGATGCCCTACCCAAAGAAGTGCTGCCGGAAACCGGAAGAATTCACACCACCTTCAGCCAAGCCATTACTACCACCGGACGCTTGTCTTCGGTAAACCCCAATCTGCAGAATATTCCGATCCGTACCGCAGAAGGCCGTGAAGTCCGCCGCGCCTTTATTCCGCGCGAAGGATTCACGTTGCTGGCTTCCGACTACTCCCAGATCGAACTTCGTATTATGGCCGAACTTTCGGGGGACCCCGGACTGCGTGATGCCTTCATCCATGGAGAAGATATTCATACCGCCACCGCCGCGCGCGTCTTTGCCGTTGATAAAGATGACGTCACCCGAGAAATGCGCAGCAAAGCCAAGATGGTCAACTTCGGAATCATCTATGGTATCTCTGCATTTGGCCTATCCCAACGCTTAGGTATTCCGCGCAAGGAAGCTCAAATAATTATTGAGCAATACCGCGCCAACTATGGCGGCGTTCAGGACTATCTCGACAGCACCATTGAATTTGCGCAAAAAAATGAATACGTCGAAACCATCACCGGCCGACGCCGCTACATCCGCGACATTAATGCCCGCAATCAGATGATCCGCTCCGGCGCCGAGCGCAACGCCATTAACGCCCCCATCCAGGGCACCGCCGCCGACATGATTAAAATCGCCATGATCGGTATCCAGAAAATGCTCGAAGAAAAAAAGACCAAAACCAAACTCCTATTGCAGGTGCACGATGAACTCGTCTTCGACCTGGCCCTCGATGAAAAAGATGAGCTGATTCCATTAATCGAAGAAAAAATGAAATCCGCCATCCCCATGGAAATCCCGATCCTCGTCGAATCCGGTACAGGAACTAACTGGCTAGAAGCCCATTGATAAAAGATATTCCAGCTGAGATTATCGCACATCGCGGCGCATCAAATGATGCGCCGGAAAATACGATGACGGCTTTTCAGCTGGGTTTGGATCAGGGAGCCGATGCGATTGAATGTGATGTACACGTTTCTTCGGATGGCGAGCTGGTGGTGATACATGATGCCGATATTCAACGGATCGCCGGAATTGACCGGGCTGTTATGGAAATGGCGCTGGCCGACATACTGGCACTTGATGCAGGCGTTCCTTCTTTAGCTGAAGTACTGGACCTTATTCCTGCGGACCGCCGCATTCTGATTGAAGTAAAATGCGGGATGACTGCCTTGCCTCCGCTAGAAAAACTATTGTCCGAAACGGAACTCTCGATGTCGCAGATCGTTCTGATGGAGTTTGATCTGGAAACGGTCATTGAGATGAAAAAAATATTTCCGGCAGTGGAGGTATTGTGGCTGAATGATTTTCATCCCCTGCATTTCCCTTGGCAAAAAAAGCGCGCCCTTGAGCAAATTCTTAAAACCACGCTGCAACACGGACTGGACGGCGTTAACCTGCGGAATATATCGCAACTTACTGCCCGATTTATCGGTAGCTGTCACGAACAGGGGCTAAAGTGTTACTGCTGGACGGTGGACGATGACGAACGGGCGGCTAAACTGATTAAAAACGGCATCGATGGTATTACCACGAACCGTCCCGGTTGGATGCGGGGACAACTGAACCTAGCCAACCCACGAACCTGGTGAACAACTTTCTGTTCATGAAAAAAGTCATCATCGCCATTCACGGTCTGGGCAATAAGCCGGAGGCATCGCTGTTGCACGATTCGTGGTTGCAGGCTGTAGAGGAAGGGTTGAAGCAAATTGGGAAACCGCGCACGACCCTTCCCTTTGAAATGGTCTATTGGGCTGACATTTCCTATCCGAAACCATTGGATCCAAAAATAGAGGATCCCGAAAATCCGCTCTTTATGGATGAGCCGTATACGGAAAGCCGAACGCCTGAGTCTCCACATAAGGTATGCGTCTCTTCGGCGACCGCCTTGACAGGACTACGCGTTCTGAGTTTCGCGGGATGTTTTCCACTGAGCTGGCGTCCAACTGGCAGTCTCCGCCTGCTTCATCGTCGGCAGGGCGCTGAGAGTTTCGCGAAGGTAGTCGGA
>JADGFE010000157.1 GCA_016744085.1 Kiritimatiellales bacterium
GCGGAGGCTGCCAGTTGGACGCCAGCTCAGTGGAAAACATCCCGCGAAACTCAGAACGCGTAGTCCTGTCAAGGCGGTCGCCGAAGAGACGCATACAAATTATCGAAACATGAGTGCAATAAAAAACGCACTTCACCTTAAAGATAGAAGCGCGTTTGATAACAGGTGATCAACTCACCAGCAATATTGTGTTCTAGAAGCGATGCATCACTTTTCCGCTAAGAATAAATGCTTCATAATCTTCCCCGAATACCCCATCAAGATCCACCCCAAACTCAGTGGTGTCCGATTGCCACTTCGAGAATCGAACTCCCGCACCTAGTTTAATCAGATCTTCTTCACGTGCCTGTAGCGCAACACCTATATCCTGTCCACCACCGGGAACACCCATCATTTTATAGGAGTCATCATCCATTTCGCTGTTAAACTCGTGCAACCAATGCGCGCGGAGCTCCGGCTGAAATTCCATTTCAAGATTAAAACTCTCAATATGCTGAATCATAGATAATGTCGCACCCAATGCGCTCAGGTAAGACCACTGATCATAGGAGTCATACTTTTTATCCGGGGAACCGAGATCAGACGTTTCAGTGAAAGACTCCCGGTTAAAATAGGTGGTTAGAAGAGAGACTTCCGGTGTAAACATCGCTTTATCATTAAAGGCTGGAATACCAAATCCGCCACCCACGTAGAAACCAACAGAATGCGCATCATATTCGGCTTCATAAGCAAGATCAGATAATCCATCGGTATCAACAGCACTTAAGGCATAATTTATATTCGCATCAAAATAAGCATGCTCTCCATTCGCAGAAAAATAACCTACGGCATGTCCTGTATCAGCCTTAGCATCATTACCTGCCGAGCCGTTTAGAATGGTATGCGCATAACCACCACCAAGACCCAATAATATATTTTCGAAGCGTTTGTCTACGCCCATCATACCGCCACCAATGGTGGCATCATAACCCACATGACCCTTGGTCGAATGCTGATCAAGACTGGAGCCATAACCCCGCCCCCAAACCTGATAGGTTGCAGGAACTTCGATGTTCTCATCCGAGATATCCGGAGCAATCGAATGAACAGCATCCACAATAGCATCATAATCGCCACCCTTCCCTGTTGTTCCGTGTGTATATGACTTGCCCACCTCTGAAGGATCCCCATGAATCGGAGGAACCGGAGCCGCGTCAGACACATCGCGTGCCGCATCACGACCATCCCAGCTCGGCATATGTTCACGCATCCAATCCACAGAATTATCATACCAGTCTTCAGGCCCGGCCGCACCCTGCGGAGCCGCACCGCCAGCAAAACCACTCAACTGCCTGAAGCTACCCGTACGATCTTTAATCTGATCCGCAAATACAGATTGCATACCAATCAGCACGTTAGCCACTTCCGGTGTCCGCACATAACTTTCGTGCAGATTATTCTGCGCCTCAGCCTCAGACCAGCCCCTCAAAACACCTACAAAATCGGCATTGGGATCTGTTTCAATAATTGCATTAAGATCCTCCATCGCCTTGCCAAACTCACCCTCAGCATTCAATGCATCCTGAATTTCCAATACACCATAGATTGCGTAGAGATTATCCATACCACCCGCCATATAGTTGGTAACATCGGTAATCCCCTTCGACCACTCTGGATTATCAAGCAGTACGATATCAGCGGCTTCAAGATCCTGAGTAATCGTCGTATTCGCCGATGCCAATAAAATTCCGTCTAACAAGTTATCTGAACTGGTAACCGACCCATCATTTTCAAGCGTCCAGGTTAGCCCCTGTTCAAAAGAAAGGTTATCCCCCGTAATCTGCCCATTGGTCACCCCACCACTTCCATTATCGCTATACGTCGAAAACAACGAACTACCAGACTCTGCTAGGAAATCAGTAGTAGTAACCCGCCCCAAACCAAGATTCAACGTAGCCCCACTTCTAACAGTCGCTCCCCCATTAAAATTTGCCCGCGCGTTCTGGCTCTGCAGAGCGAACGAGTTTCCACTCTGCAAATTGAACGACTGGTTATTAAAATTAATCGTTCCATTTGAAACTGAAGTATTAGAAAAATGCGAATCGGACCAGAGATTAATTGTAGATTCACCACCCTGCATTGTGACGTTTCCGGCACTTGTTACGCCGTTTGAGATCGATAGGAAATTTGTTGCTGCCCCTCCCAGATATAGATCATCAAATGCAAATGCCGATCCCAGTCTAATGGTGTTCTCAGCAGTCCCCCGAAACGTCAGGTTCTCTGCCGTGCCAGCATGAATCGTCCCATCACTTCCCGCAACACCCTCAACGAGAATATTACCAAAAGTGCCGTCCTCGATGGAGAACACATTCATCATCGGCACTGCGGCCGAGAATTCAGGCGGAACAAACGACGTGAACGTAGCTTGAGAGAAGGTGCCGCTTTTGATCGTAGTAGTCGTGGGCAGACCGGCAGCATTAACCATCAATCCCCTGCCAGTCACATTAACGTCCGAAATCTCTGCAGTATTGGCAGTGAGAAACAGACCATAGCCCTCTTTTCCCTGCTCTCCATTAGCAATACCCGCCACACCGCCGTTGAATGTTCCTCCGGTAATATCAAGCGAGCCGCCAGCTCCGGCATTTGCAAACCATAGACTCGCGCCAATACCGCCATCAGCCCGTGCCGTTTCGCCCACGGCAACACCTCCGGCACCGCCGGTAAAGATACCTTCCGCAATTTCCACAGACTGGCCACCTGCCATCAGCATGCCCAGCCCGCCATCAGCGATTGCATCGATGCCGGCAGATGTACCACCGGATCCCCCTGTGTATTCACCACCATTTACCGTGATGGTATTCCCGCCGAACGAGCCCGGATTCCATCTTAAATTGAGCGCATTTCCACCCGTTGTATCCGACAGGAGCGCAGTGGATTCATCTACGAGGCCTCCATTGCCGCCTGCTGCCTCTACATCTGCATCCAGTGGTGCAATTACGGCCGTCGAAATATTGACGTCGATTCCGCCACCACCCCGGGCAGATAGGCTTACCGCACCTGCACCAGAAGCAACGCCGCCGTTACCCCCCATAAAGAGGCCAGCCTGAACATGGACCGTCCCGGAATCTGCATAAACGGCGCTTCCACCATTTGCAACCAATTCGTTGCCAGTGTTCCCTGAGACATTACCCCCTTCGCCACCGACAAAGTACCCATCCTGAATATTCAATTCTTGAGCACTGGATGTTCCTGAAAAACTTACTGCATTTCCACCATTTGCAATCGCCGTTCGAATGCCGCCCTGAGTTAGGGTGACCGAAGCTCCACGCCCTCCCTTCACTTTTTCAGCATCATCCTGTAGCCCTGTGATCTCTGTGGAACCTACATTCGAGAGGTCTAAACCAGACCCAGCTATGCTCGTTATATTAACCAAAGATTCTTCATCAACTCCTGCACCTCCATTAAATGCCGAGTTCAACACCGTCAAATCCGTTATTCCGGAAACCGTTGCAGCACTTTGCCCAGCTGTTCCCACATAGTTCGTATTTGAAAGCTGATCAGGGTCTGTTACCCCATTGTTGACATAGTCTGTAATAGCCCCATACGAAAATGTACAGATACCCGAAATAGCAATGATTACTTTGACAGCTTGATTCATTATCCCCCCCTAAAATTTTGGACTAGGTAATAGCAATATAAGTTCTCATAAAGAAAAACCAATGTCAGGAAAAAAAAGTGTAATTCCCATCTTTCTAAAACTGAAAGCAGCAAAACATGCATTAAAAAAGTTCAAACGAGGGGTTACATTAGTTATTTCCCCGCTTCAGATACTAGAATTTATGAATGTATGCATCCAAGGCCATCATAGCGAGCGCGGTCGTATGTGAGCGCGGAGAAGATACTTCTGTGGACGCTCCGTCATAACTGATACGTGTCTTCGAAAGAGGCCACGATCCATCATCAAGTTGCAGGTCGACAATCTGTGCGATCCATTTATCCACATCGTTTTGATCGATGTCCTCAGGATGACCATACATAAGCACAATCGCAACGCGTTCCATATAGAGATCAATGGAATCTACACGGCCCACGAAACACTGCTCTTCATAGACACTTTGCCAAAGCTCCTGCTTGCGAAACCGCATTTGTTCCGCGAGAGGAAACCCTGCCTGCTCGGCCCATATTAAACTGAGAAACTGGTGCGTAAGAATATAACCCCCCTCCTCTGTTGCAATAAAGTCCTGAAGCCATGACAAGGCTCGCTCCCGAGGAAGGCCGAATGCAGCTTGTACATAGAAAACAAATTTTTTTATTCCGCGATCAGGATGCTCCGGCAAATCCACGCGGGGCAAGTCCGAAAAAACCCCGGGAACATAATGAGGAGCATGAACAGCGCTTTTAGAATGATCCACAAAAGTCTTTAGCTCAGTGTCAGAATCCGCAAACTGATGCAGAACCCAAAGCACATCCACCTGGACCTGCCTCTCCTGAAGCATCGAAGCGCGTGCCCGTTCATAAGCCGCTCGAACTTCGCTTATAGGCACATTCCTAGCTGACGCCGTATCCCCTTGAAGCAATTTATCGTGACGATGATTTCCTGTGCTGCAACCAAAGAGGACAGGAAAAGCAAAGAGAATGACTATAGTTTTTAAAATCTGCTTAGGATATGAATTCATAGGTGTTGTTTAAATCATATCCCAGCCCAGAAACTCAACCGTTAAATTCCCGCACGAAGCTCTCGCAGAGAGCTACCATCAAAAGAACGATCGCCCAGCGATTCTCCCTGCGGCGGGTCATAACGCACCCAAACCGGCAATCACCATCAGACTGATCGTAGTCGACTCAGGTAACCTAAAGATTAGCAACCATCCTTCGGCAAAGCGAATGTCCACAAAAAAGAGCCCGCATAAGCGGACTCTTTTCATAGACTCGATTAATCCGAAGATTAACGACGAGCTTTTTTGCGAGCCAGGAACATACCCAGTCCAGCAACTCCCATCAGACCGAGAGTAGCCGGTTCCGGAATTACTGTGGTTGCATTTTGATTGATATTCAGAACGCCAGCCACAACATCAGTTTTATAGGTTGTAGTAGGATCCTTTGAATTAAAGACCCAATCAGCACCGTCAGCCATTTCGACATCAAGGAAGAACTCTCCTCCAGCGCCATCACTTTGGAAAAAGCGGGTGAAGAATGCACCACCAGAATAATCACCGGCGAAAGTTTCACCAGGCAGATTCCAGGAGCTGTTAACACCAGAAATAGTGGAGTCAAGAAGTTGTTCCCCAGCGAGAAGCGCGCCGTTAACATTATTATAAGAACCCGCAGTTGTTACAGCACCTGCAGCACTCCAGAGCAGCTGAACCGTTGAACCTACAAGGTAGGAACTTCCTCCACTAGGTGCAGTTACTGCACCGGCCGTATTTTTCCAAGCAACCGCGAGGTCTGCGGATGCTATACCTGTCACCATTGCTGCAACAGCTATTATAGCGATCTTTTTCATTTTAGTTCTCCTTATTATGTATACTTATTTAAGCTGACCCCTTACCCAAGAGGCCGGCAATTTACTCAATTAGAATGGTTTAACTTCAACCCAAACGTTGTCAGAGGCATTAGCGTTTTCATACCAGAAACCATCGCCCACACCAAACACCAGCTCAGTATCCCATGCGTCGCCGGACAGGAAAATGGTCTTGTATTCGGACACATTATAGCCACTACCAGTATACTGGTAAATCACATCGCCCAATGTAGGAGTAATATCCAAGTCAGAAATACCAACTTCCACCGGATAGGGATAGGCCGTCAGGGTCAATCCAGTAATAAGGCTGTTTGTAATACTATCCGTCATAGGCACTTCACCGGAAAAGATATTGGTATTAACCAAAGACGTTTCAACCCAGAACGAACCAACAGAAAGATCCAACGGGGTATCCCAAGCATCGCCGGCTAGGAAGATAGTTTTGTATTCAGATACATTATAACCGATGCCTGTATACTGATAAATAACAGAACCCAGCGGCAGTGTATCACCGAAAAGATCGGTGGGTGTAGAACCACCATCAAACTGCTGGGCGACAACGGCCAGACCGTTCGCGGTTGCCACCTTACCATACCCAACTATGTTGGCGCTGGTTACTGTTTTTGCGGAGACTATGGAAGCCGCGCACGCAAGCACTGCTGCTGTAATAATAATTTTCATTGTATTACTTCCTTATGTTGTAAGTGAACCCATTCCACTTAGTACTTGATACATATACATCAGCTTTGCCAGATCGGCAACTTATTTTTAAATTTTTCCTGCTCAGGGTAGACTGTAAATTAAAATGCCCAACTTTTCTGAGACGGGAGCATCTCATGCCGTCAACTCCTGAATGAACAACTCTTCTGCGGTTTTAAAATTTAGGCCTCATCCGCAGAATCGGTGGGCCGATTCCGGCTCGGGCAACCCTCCCATTGTGTGAAACAGGGCGATTTTCAGCACTTCGTAGCTTCGAAACCCGT
>JADGFE010000295.1 GCA_016744085.1 Kiritimatiellales bacterium
AAAACACTTCCCGGATTCGTAGAGGCGATTGCTGCGAATGGAAACAACGCATTTTCAATGCTGATGCGACGATGCTAAGCTCATATAGAAAGACCGTGCTCCAAACTATGCGCTGGATTGTCTTGCGGGCACTCAGACTCGGTTGAGCTACGCTCTCATTTCGAGTCGCGTGACGGAGCTTTTAGATGAGCTGGAGACACGAACGGTAGGTCGGACTTTCCGGGGTGGTCGGCGTCGAGTCGCCTGATTTTAAAGCGCCATCACGCGTAGCGAGTCTGAAAACTTGCAAGACAACCTTATGCACTTCAGACTTACTTCTTTTTCCTTAACGCATTCCAGTGCTCGATTCGTTTTCGGATTATATCTTCATAACCCTGATTGGTCGGTTCATAATAAATGGTATCGGTCGGGATGTACTGCTGATCCACAAAGTGATCCTCTCCATTATGAGCATACTGGTATTTTACATCACCTTGATCGGGCTTCGGACCGCTCTGGAGATGTTTTGGAACGGGCAGGGTTCGTCCGTTCTCTACATCATTCAGCGCTTTGTTGACTGCAAGATATGCTGCATTGCTTTTTGGTGCACATGCGAGATAGGTGGTTACTTGAGACAGTGTAATGCGGGCCTCGGGCATGCCGATAAATTCAACGGCCTGCATGGCAGAAACCGCAAGTGTTAGGCCGCGGGGGTCGGCATTTCCAATATCTTCGGAGGCAAGAATGATAAGTCGCCGTGCAATAAAGCGGGGATCTTCTCCTGCATAAAGCATTTTAGCTAACCAGTAGACTGCGGCATTTGGATCAGAACCTCTGACACTTTTAATAAAGGCCGAAATGGTGTCGTAGTGTTCATCTTCATCATGATCGTAGACAACGGCCTTTTTTTGAACAGACTCTTCAATCTCATGACGAGACAGATGTACCGAGCCATCTTCAGCAGGTGCTGTCGTTAGGGCGGCGATTTCAAGCGCATTCAGTGCGCGCCTCGCATCGCCTTCGCAAACTGCAGCCAAATGAGAAAGCCCCTCATCAGATGCGGTGACATAATCGTTCAGCCCTTTTGGAGCTATAAGTGCTCGTTTAAGCACGTCAACAATTTCTTCTTCATCCAGTGCCTGTAACTGAAATATCTGTGATCGCGAGTTTAGTGGCGTATTAATGAAGTAGAAGGGGTTGTGGGTCGTTGCCCCGATCAAGATGATGTCCCCGTCTTCTACATAGGGGAGCAACACGTCCTGTTGAGATTTATTAAAGCGGTGGATTTCATCGATGAATAGAACGGTATCTTTCCCGTTCATTTTTTTCCAATGCTTGGCGCCCTCCAGAATTTTCCGAAGTATGGCCACATTGGCAAGAACTCCACTGGTGCGTTCAAAGCGTCGATCTGTTGTTTTCGCAATAACTTCGGACAGCGTGGTTTTTCCACATCCGGGCGGTCCATACAGAATGATACTGCTAAAGCGGTCGGCTTCTATGGCGCGGCGGAGTAATTTCCCTTCGCCTAAAATATGCTGCTGGCCAACGATTTCATTTAGCGCTTGAGGGCGCATACGCGCGGCAAGCGGGGCTGTTCCTGCGCCCGCTTTAGCTTTTGGTGCTTCGGATTGACCGTTAAACAAATCCATTGGAGGAATATAGCGGATGCCGCGAGAAATAGAATCGGGGATAGTAATAAAAAAAGCCTCTTCCGCAGAATCGGTGGGTAGTATGCTGCCCTTTTATGCCCCTAACCCCTGAAAACAGGAGATTTTCCTTTAAAATAGACCCTT
>JADGFE010000296.1 GCA_016744085.1 Kiritimatiellales bacterium
TATTACTTGTATGCCATCCTGATTTCAGGCCATTTCAAACTTTCAGGCAAAGCGAAAACCTCACGTGCACCCACTGATTTGGCGGAAGACCCATATAAAATTTGAATAATAAGGGAGGAGATGCGTGCCGATAGAACCCAAATTCGATGGGCAAACAATCAGTAAGGATCGTTTCCACAAAATCGACTATCGGGTGATGCAGCATGCCTTTGATATCCAGCATGAAATGGGACAACTTTATCATGAGTCGATTTATCAGGCAGAGCTTGTTAAGCGGTGCGTAGATGAGGGTTTTAAAGTCGTTTCAGAAGGTGAAATTATTGTTTCGCATGAATGCTTCTCCAAATCCTTTTTCATTGATGCTTTGATCGATAGCGGCGCGATCTATGAGTTGAAAGCCGCTGAACCCCTGATTAATCTCCATGAATCGCAACTGCTGAATTATTTGTTCCTGTTGGGGTTGTCGGAAGATAAGCTAATCAATTTCATCTCGCCTTCTGTGCAGCATCGCTTTGTTTCAACCATGGTCGGAGAGCAAGATCGTTATTCGAATGAAATTGGCTGCCAGAAATTCCATTTACTTGGATCAAGGTACGTTGTTGCATGTCTCCTCAACAATCCGCAATGTTCACACGTATCGAAAACAATTGGTAAATCCCTTCGATGATACTCATTTAGAGAGAATTCATGGGCTTAATTTCTGTCGCCAAAAAATGATTTTAATCACACTGAAAAAATAGTCCTGTTATCAATGGTCCTGTAAAAAATGAATTCAATACTCGTCATAGACATCGGCAACACCAGCACCTCAATCGGTTACTACCGGAACGGGAAGGTGACTTCGGTAGGGCGTTGTAAATCGCGGTTCCAATCATTGGAAGATGTCGCGCCCTTAATCACTAAAAAAGCGGTCAAGGCGGTGGTGATTGCTTCGGTGGTTCCTCCGGTGAACGCCCGATGGAAAAAAGCGATAAAAGCGGCGGGCCTTCCAGTACCGCTGTTTGTTTCGTGCGAGCTGGAACTGGGGGTTCCGGTGGATTATCCAAAGCCTAAAAATATCGGGGCGGACCGTCTGGCCAATGCCGCCGCCGCCGCTCGATTGTTGGGCACTCCATCCGTTGTGTGCGATTTCGGAACGGCGCTGACCTTCGATATTCTGGATGAAAAGCGGGGTTATAAAGGCGGAATTATTTGCCCCGGGCTTCCGCTGATGTTTGATTACCTCGCCGAAAAGACCGCATTATTGCCGCACGTTGAACCGTCCAAAACCAATGCGGTGGTCGGGCGGAATACCAAACAGGCGATGCAGATCGGCGCGCGACTGGGCTATAGGGGCATGGTGCGCGAAATCCTCCAGGCATTGGAAAAAGATTTTGGCGTTAAAAAACTTCCTATTTGCTGCACAGGTGGCTATGCCGGATGGATCTTCAAGGACTGGGATGTTCCGGCCACCATTGACCCCAAGCTCACGCTCCGCGGCATCGGCATTATCGGCGAACTGAATATCTAACTTCAGTTAGTTAAAAAATAACTTTCAGGAGTGGGACAGGTGGTTTTTCTCTGTTTTTATGGGGCGGGGTGCTTGTGCATCCGGAATAAATCTGGAGTTTTAACCTACGGTGTGGAACGCCTCGGCAAGTTCGCGATAGACCTCTGTGGCATCCTGGCCGAGTGCTTCGCAAACCCAGAAAAACTCCACTACGTCCAGCCGCCGTTCTCCGTGCTCGATCCGCCATACGAAGGATTGCTCACGTACCAGTATATCTGAAA
>JADGFE010000158.1 GCA_016744085.1 Kiritimatiellales bacterium
GTTGGAAGTTGAGTCCAGTTTCGGTCAATCCATAACTCATCTCTGCGAGGCACAACGTCAATCCGGTCAGACCCGTTTTCCAGTGCCTCGTGGAATGCTTTTCGTCCGGCTTTCTGCAGGTGCATCAGAACGGCCTCGACATGCTTGTCGGTGCCCAGTCCGTTGATCTGGAAGTCGACGGTGTTCGATGAAAAAACGCGGGTTTTCAGGTCACGGATTTCAACGGTGTATTCTTCGCCGCTTTGCGATTTGACTCGGAAGTTGGAAAAGACGGGATGTTTAGGGTTAAGGTTTTCAATGGAAAGCGGCGGTTCTTCCATCGCCCGGAGACGGCGGCGGTTGATCTCGTGCTCGTCGGTTGTGTTCCAGTTGGTGACTGGTGGTAGACTCTGTTTCAGTGCTTCTGCCGGGTTCAGTTTCTTCTTCGTTTTTCGTTTCTTCATCCGTCTTGCCCTTTAATCTCATGATGTTCTTCTGGAATCGGATCATAGCAATAATGCTTCTGGCGATGGAAGTTTATATCCAAGGGCCTCGTATCCCTTGATTCGGCGTTCAAACATACGACCAAGAACAGGGATGCCTTGATCAACATAGTCGTAGACGCGGACTTCGCTTTTGTCGTCGTGCAATCGGTGTAGTCGTCCTGCATATTGGGAGAGGATTCCCCTCCACGAGACCGGCATGGCGAGGAGCAGCGTATCTAGTCGAGGATCGTCGAAACCTTCGCCGAGATAGCGACCTGTAGCCAGAATAACATGAGGTTTGTCTTTCCAGTCGGCGAGTTTTTCCATGATTATTTTCAGACGTTTTTTACCAAGACCTCCTTTGAGAACAACAAGCCGCCCAATTTTGGGTTCCAGTAATTTAAAAAGGAGGTCGAGGTGCTGTGTTCGCTCGGTTAAAATCAGAGGACTTCGGCCAGATTCATATTCGGCAATGACATCTTTCGCAATCCGCAGGTTCCGGGCATTGGAAGCCATGAGTCTTCTGTAAATTTCAGAAATGGCCACATCCTCACCGTCATCGAAAACGAGGCTATCGCAATTGCGCACAATAACTTTATGATCGAAGGGTCTTTGCATAGCGTGTTTCTTCTCGTGTCCTCTGTAGCGCACCGCTCCGCACTGCATGAAGACTATTGGATGGTGTCCGTCGCGGCGTGTTACTGTGGCAGACAGTCCCGTGATATATTTCGCTGAAGATCCCCGCAATACGTCCTCGAAACTTTTGGCTGAAATGTGATGGCATTCATCGACGATCACATACCCATAATTTGCAACAAGGTCATCGATCACGCCTTTTTTGTTCAGACTCTGGATGATGCCTACATCGATTCGTCCGGAAATCTTGCGTTTTCCTCCTCCAATTTGTCCGATCTCTTTCGGGGCGATTTCCAGAAAAGTCGAAAGTCGTTCAACCCACTGTTCCATTAATTGCCGCCGATGTACCAAGATGAGTACGTTGGTTTTTCGTTGCGCAATGAGCCATGCTGCCAACACGGTTTTCCCAAAGGCTGTCGGTGCGGAGAGGATACCGGTGTCGTGTTTGAGCAATGCTTTACCGGCAAGCAACTGCTCGTCTCTCAATTTACCATGGAAGGATGCATCAAGTGCTTTCCCTTCATTACGCTGATCGGAAACGTCAACTTGGATAGAAAGCGATTTCAGTAGGTTAAGCACATCGTCAAAGCAACCACGAGGAAGCCCAATATGTTCAGAGAACTCTTCAGCACAGGCAATAATTCGGGGTTTATCAAATACAGGCATACGCATGGCCTGTGCCTTGTAGAATTCTGGATTACGAAATGCGGCCAGTCTCAAAACCGCATTCCGTAATGAGGGAGACAACCCTTCTTTGGGCACGTAAACCTGATTCGCCCGCACAATCTCTATCGTGCCGGGATGCTCGCCCGTGACCTTCTCTGTTGTTTTTCGCGAGGGTTGCAGTAGCCACGGTGCACCATCGTCCTCTTCCGGTGCAGACCGTACTCCAAGAACCAAGTCATCCTGTTCTGCATCCTTGACCAGTTCAATAATCTGCTTCTTCTGTATTCTTTGAATGCTGGACAGAAAACTCCACTGGTCGGAATAGGGTATAAACGTTCGGTCGACAAACTCGCTGTTTCCATTGGCCCTTGCCGTTTTTTGCAATGGGAGTGCGATCAGGTTTCCAAAACCGCCAGACGGCATCCGGTCTTGGTTGGGAAAGAAACGGTCGTAGGAATCGAATCCCAACTCCGGTCGGTCGTTCATCGCAGTGGTTAGAATGAAAGAGCCCAGTTTCCGTGCAAGCCTTGCGATAACCGGCTCGTCAAAGAATATCCAGACATGTCCACCATTACCTGATCTTGACCGCTCAAGAAATGCAGGAATATTCAAACGATTACATGCATCCAGAAACGCCGACGCATCATGTTGCCATTCAGCCTTGTCGAAATCGACCGCGAGGAAAGAACAGGTTTCATCCATCCGTAGTGGGTAGATTCCCATTACGAACGATTTTCCGGTTTGGTCTTTTCCTGAAAGATGTTGCCGGACTACCGCATCCGAAACTGGGATGAATTCGCGGCATTCGCATTTGGCGCACTTCACCTTCGGCTTGAAGCAGATTCCTGCTCTCCATTCATTTTTGCAGGCAGGTTGATATCCACTACGTCCACTCTTTCGACTTTCAAACCGAAGAGGGAATACATCATCCCTTCCTGAAAACAACTCCCGGAACAGTCGGATTTTTTCGGCTTCCGATGATTGGGCATCAATAGCGCCTTCAATCTTCGGATTTGCATCAGGCTTGATCCGAGATTTGAGCAATTTTTGTATCTCGGCAACCACTTCCAAGCGCCTTTGATCCAGCTTGGCAAGCTCATCGCGGAGTTGTTGAAGCTCAGTCATGTTTATGAACTTTATAATCCCAAAACGCGTTTTAATCCATCAATGGACTGGTTGTGTTTGACAGAGTTCATGTTACCTATGTTCCGTAGCTTCCATTGCAGGGCAGGGAGCTGTTCAAGATGCTCAATAGGAATTCGGCCCCATTCGGGATTCCCCATTTTGATGGAGAGGAGAAACAATCTCTCGTTTTCAGTCAGATTCTCATGTAGCTCACGAACAAGGCGTGTACGTGTCGTTGTCAACGTCTCGATGGATACCGGCGTTCGGGACATTCCAGCGAACTGTGATTTGTAGAGACTTTCGAGGGGTTGTTCGTTGGGGTTTAGCAGTTCTGCCATAGGGCGGGGATGGCCAGCCAAATATACTGTGAAAGCCGTGCGGATGTCATCGCTCAGTCCAAAGTGTTCAAACATCAGGTGGACATCAAATAGATCACGGGGGTGTTGTCGATCCAATGCGGCGCAAATCTTTCCGCCATAGAGATCAGCAATAGATAGAATCCGACTTTCAACAAATTGTTCAAACTCGGTCTGGGCACTGGTGCAGAGCATATGTGTTTCTGCGGGGTGCACGGCTCCTCGGAATACAAAGTTTGGCTCAATTTTGATCAAGGCCACAGGCGTATTTACAACCAATCGTCCGGTAACTCCCGCCACTGGAAGTTGGGTAACAGAGGATTCTGGAAGGGAAGATTCAATTTCATCGGAAAGCAACCCGAGTGCTTGCGAGATTTCAGGCAGAGCCTGATCACGGGCAACTAAAGGTAGATAGGCCAAATCAATATCCACTGAAAGTCGGGGGAGATCCTGTACAAATAGATTCATGGCTGTTCCGCCTTTTAACGCGAAGCAACCATGCTTTTGAATCAGCGGTAAAACGCTGAGTAAAAGCTTTACCTGATTAACATAAATTGGGTTAAACATCAGCTAATCCTTCCCTGCGAGGTACAGTGATCAGCAGTTCACGATCCAGTTCTCCGCCCTCGTAAACCACACGCTTTCCGCTGCCTAAATTCACCTTGTCTATATCAACGTATTTGATCCATGGGTGTCCGCAATCCTTGGCCATCCAAAGAAAAAGACGTTTTACCCGCACGGATCGGCAATCCTGTAGAAGTTCCTGACTTTCTTTGGGCCGAAGCGTTCCCAGTCCCTCAAATACGGTGCGGGCATGATCAAAATCCGAATTATTTTTTAGGCAATAGAGCATTTCGAATGCGGCTTGTTCCGGGGGGGATATTTCTAGATTAAAGCTCTTGTACGGAAAGGAACTCATCGGGGATTCCCCCGCATTGTTGAAGAGCGATGCGGTACGATGCTCAATTTTAACACCCCAATCCGTATCGCGGAACCATACGGGAAGCAGTTTGGCGGTGTCGCTGAACAGTTGGATTGATTGATCGGCATCCAAAGAAAGATAGTGTCCCATGCCCTTGAAGCGAAGGGCGCTTAGAGCCGCGACATGAACCTTTAACTGAAGCTGGGACTGCAAGGTATACAGTGCTCCCTGCCAGTCAACATGGTCGCCGCAACGTATGTAGGCCCCTTGCCCCAACCGTTCAAGCCATCCCGATGCAACATACCTGCGTGCAAGATTGGTCGATACCCCATGTGCTGTCAGCCAGTTGGAAGTCAACACAACCCCTGGAACCACACTTTGCAGTACAAGGTTTATTTTTGTCTGTTTTTGCGTACTCATGGTGTGCATTTATGGCAAAATGAAAACCGATACGCAACTACTGAATGGGATGAGCGGAGAATTTTTCCTCGACTGTTTTTAATCCTGAAAGGACACCTTGCTGGATGGAAATGCGAACTCTGCCCCATTACAACCCCAAACTATATAGCATAATAATACCATCTATAAAATGTTACTGTGCAGAGTAATATATAATATTATATTGAAATATTAGCATATCAACTGGGGTTGTAGACGTCACAGGTTCAATTCTCCGTTTGACGACCATTTTTTCTTACGGCGAACTCATTGCGAGTTCGCCTTTTTCATTTTTACGCGTATTTACGGCAGAAAATGCGGTATTTTCGGTTTCTCCCTCCCTACTTAAAACCTAAAACTTGCCACTTAACACCGCCGCATCGCGGCACATTCTCCGTTTGCTCTCCGTTCTCCACCGAGTTAAACCCCTGTTTTTCACGACAGGACACCTTTCAAGACGGTAATACGAACCTCTGTTTCCAACACCCCCAGAAACGCACCCCCAGTTCATCCTGATCGGTCACCATTAAATATGGCAATGCGAACTTTTCTATGAATCCCACCGTCACCTAAACCCCAGTGCATCCAGACAGGACACCAGTCATCACTTATGGCGAACTTTTTTTGCACACTTGAAACTCCGAAACAGCCAGACTGGTCACCTATCAAGATAGTAGTGCGAACTGTACCGATCCTCATTCGAAATATAAAGGGAAGTAGAACATTGTGGGGCAATCCCCCGCAAAATCTTTATAAGGGGTTCGACTTGCTGAAGTGCTCATCTGCGGATAGCATGAATTGTTATATCTTCTGTGCCGGATCGACGCAGTTGCAAAAGCTTTCAGGTGGGTGTTTATGTGTAACAAGACAACATGTGCACAGGGTGCACAGAAATTTTTAAGTAATGCAGAGTCAGGTTATTTACTCCAACTGTTTCTCATTGAATTTGAGGATGAAGTGGGGAGATCACTGGATATATTCTATGGCTGGTGTCTTCCCGTAAATGAAAGAAAAGACAACTCCATAAGCAAGGGTGGACGACAGAAGAAAATATCTGGAGATGACCGAAAATACCGGTTTCGTGAAGGAAAATACTATTTGTCTCCCGCTGAGATGAATCAGTTGTTCTCACCTTTGCGTCCTGAAGATGATTTGGGAAAAAGATTGTCAGAGATTGGTGTCTGTTTCGAGACACCGATGTTTTCTAAGATTGGTTGGGTGCGTCGCCCGGATATTTGGTTGTCTTCATTAGGAAATGATTCATTCACGCCTCCATATTGTGGATCAGGAATGAGGTGTAGTTCATTGCATCGAGTCGATAAAACATCAATCCTGATCGATTCGATTTCAAAGGATATACTGGGTCACCTCCAAAAGAATACCGGTATTTCATTTATGCATGCTAATGCTGGCCGTTTAGGAAATGTTGAGCGGCTTCACTTAGAGGATGCCACCAATATTTCGGTCACTCCAGTAAATTTGAAAAAAGGGAAGGCGGCTAAATCGTTTTCCATTACAATGGAAAATGATTCATTCAAGGGCTTTCTGGGATTCTGTATCAGGATGCGCTTGAGCAATGCGGCTGCTGTAATTTTGGATGAGTGCAAAACAGTCGAACGAGAAGAACTTGAAAGCGGAATAACCTTTGATGCACCTGAAGCCATATCGGATTTTGAAGTTCAGGTGTACGGTGTGGTGGAAGGATCTGAGAAGCAGCCTCTTCTTTTCGGCCTCTTCCGCAGAATCGGTGGGTAGTATGCTGCCCTTTTATGCCCCTTAACCCCTGAAAACAGGAGATTTTCCTTTAAAATAGACCCTTTCTTTCCT
>JADGFE010000159.1 GCA_016744085.1 Kiritimatiellales bacterium
CCTTCTGTGTAGTGTCGTTTTCGTCGACAACACATTACAGATAAGTTGTTCGGTGTGTTAATCATTCATTTACCCACTGATTTGGCGGAAGACCCAAAAATATGAGGTTCCAAGATGATATGTCCGTGATCTAGGAGGGCTGCGGCAAAATTAAATTCACCGGGTTTGACCACTTTTTCGGCTTCGGCTGTGGGAGCGTAGCTTGCGCCACTTGAAATCTGGTGCTTGCTCATAATAGTCCTATCGGTATGACTTCGACATGTCCACTTTGGCGGTGGTTTGAACGACTTCACGTGGTTTAGATTGTGCAATTTTCCCCCGCATCACTTTTTCATAGACCGTGCTATCGAGTGGCAACTCCACGGTATCGTTGATCCAGGTGGAATAAATCATGGCCCCGACCAGTTCTAGAGAGTGGAGGCCTTCACTTGCTGGAGCAATCAGTTCCGCTTCGTCGCGCATGGCTTGCACAAAATTATTCAGAATGGCGACATGCTGGTTAACGGCATCGGCAGGTTTAAAATATTCTTCAGTGGTTTCCGGTGTGCCGAAAATTGACCGGTTGCACCATACGGAAATTCAAAGTAAGCATTCACTTCGTCTTCCACTTCAATGTTGTGGTATTTGCCAAAGGAACACTTGGCGCGAATGGAGGAGGGCATGCCGACCAGCCATTGCAGCACGTCAATATTATGCGGGCAGTGGTTCATTAGCACCCCGCCGCTTTCGCCTTTCCATGTTGCGCGCCATGCGCTGGAGGCATAATAGATTTTCGAGCGGAACCAGTTCGCAATTTTCCACGAGTCCGATAACACCAATTTACATGAGACACCTTTAATTTGTCATTTAAAGTAATAATCAAGGTGTGGGCATGTCACTCGTTGGTCGGAATCAATTGCTACAGGAGTGAATCGAGTAGGTTTTTCATGGCCGCGTTGACGATTACAATATTGGAAACTCCATCGCGCATCTGGTCTTCGGTCTGGATATATGGAGCATCTTTCAGCTCCTCACCACAGTTTTCGATGAGTGCATCCATACTGTCAGACATGGTTTCCATATGGAACTGAAGGCCGATGGCCCGGTCGTTATAAACGAAGCCCTGATTAATGCCGGGTGTACTGGTGGCCAGTTGCACGGCGCCTTCCGGATTTTCAAAGGTATCGCCGTGCCAGTGGAATACGGTCAGTTCTGGCGGGATCAGGTTGGGGGCATCTGCAGAACGTTGGATCGGGAACCAGCCAATTTCTTTTTCCGGGCCGGGATAAACCTTGGCACCAAGCACATCGGCCATCAGCTGAGCACCGAGGCAAATGCCGAGCAAGGTCTTTTCTTCGTCGATCGCTAGCTCGATGAATTCCTTTTCATCGGTGAGCCAGGGATAGTCATTGTAATCAAAAATGCCCATCGGCCCGCCCATAACAATAAGCCAATCGACCTCATCAATGTCTGGAAGCTCTTCGTCCGCATAGAGCCGGGTGCAGGTAATGTCGAACCCTTGAGCTTCTGCCCAGTCCTCGATGTAACCAAGGTTTTCAAACGGTACATGCTGTAGCCAATGCAGTTTCATATAACCTCTTTACTTTAGGCAGAATAATTTTGTGGCAGAATGATGAACTCTAATCCGGATACTCGGAAAATAATTCTGCCACTAGATCATTCTGTCATCATTTTCTTCTTTAGTAGAATCGTGCGCATGTCGGGGTGGGCAAGTTTACGGCTGGCTTCAATAATGCTGGGGAAATCCTCTGCCTGGATCAGCGCGGGATTCAGGTCGGCCAGCAGCACCATATGCACGGCATTGGCTCGTTCGGAATATTCAACAATCACTTTCACCACCCCGGCGCCGTTAGGAGCCTGCCATGAATAAGTTTCGGGTAGGATCGCCGGTTCATAGCCATCGGGCAGCACGATGTTGATCTCTTTGATGATGTCCACGTAACGGCTCCATTCCAATGGAAGAGTGCGGTCGTTGGAGCGGTATTTAACCATCCCGCCGAGTCCGTCTGGAACAACGAAATAAAGGTAGTCGCCATCTTCAACGGCATAGCGGTCTGCCACGATGGAATATTCCAGTTTGCCGGGATAGGTTTCATAGGTGGTAATCAAGTCTGAGGCCGCACGGGCCGACTGCGAAACACCGGTGACCATTTCCAGATAATGACGACGCCGTTTTTCCGGTGTGATTTCCGCATAGCCCTGATGAAAGGCTTCGTATCCGATTCCTTGGATGGTGGTGGAGCGTGTAATTCCGGCTTCGCCATTTTTAGCAATGCTAATTTCCACCACCTCATAGCTGCGGTTATCCTTTTGAGGAGCCACTTTAATCTTTCCGAGCTTCCCGCTCTTCAGCTCCAGCATCGTACGCTTATCGTAGATCGACGTACCCAGCTCGGCATACTGTGACGAACTGTCCAGATAAATAGTTTTACCATCCAGCTTCAGTTCGATCAGCACATTGTTGAGTGCTCCGCGCGAGGGAACCGAGAGCAATGGTTTAGCCGCTTCCGGAATATACGAGAGACCACCCGATAGAATAAATTCGGGATTAAATCCAGCGGCTTTCAGTAGGCTGTACAGCACCACCATGCGGTCAGTATTATTGCCGTAGCCTTCTTCAATAGTCTGGTCGGCTGGGGTAATGGTGGAGAGAGGGAGGCTGGTGAGTCCCGGACCGGCGGAACGCAGGTTTTCGGCAACCCAGTCGCGAACCGCAACCACCTTTTCATGATCGCTATTCAGACCATCCGTCAGCTTGGTTGATAAGGCAACCGTATCGGCCTGTTCTTCTGACGCCTGCATCAGATGTTCATGCACCGTCTTACCATAGGTTTTCCAATCGCTGGTCGAAAGAAAGACGGCGGGGTTAAAGGTCCACCATGGGGGCAATTCTTCTTCCATTTTTACCGCAGGCTGGTTCTCAGAAATCCAGATATACGTATTTTTTCCATCAACCGTTATTTTACTTTCTTCAATGCCGGTATTCAGCACATTAAGGTCCATCGACTCCGGAGCTGTAATCGTTAATATTTTATGGTCGATGGGTTCATGACTGTTAAATAGCTGGGTGGAGGAAAAGAACGGCTTTCCTTTTACGGTAGAGATAAATTCATATTCGAGCACACTGCCGATTTCCACGCCGGGCAGATTGGCCACCAGAATTTTTTCAGTGGGATAGCGCGGTGCGGAAGCAACCCAGCTGGCATCCATCAGGTTCAATTCATCCTCGCTGATTTCCTTGGTCGTTCCATCGGGATGGGTCACTACCGCTTTGGTCAGTTCAATATGCTGCCATGCAGGATTATAACTCAGCTTAATCTCAGAATTATTTTTCTTCCCGGCATACGTCAGGATTTCCATTTTGATGCGCTGGGTTTCTGTCCAATGGCTGGCATCTTCCAGCACAATATTCACCTCGCGATTCAACATGCGCACATCCGAGGCAATACCGCTTCCGGCTACTGGCGGATCAAGAATCAAGCGCTTGCGTAAATTATATTCAATGTCCTTAAGGTCGCCTTTCAGCACCAAATATTCCTCCGGCGTAAACTCAACCGTGTTCAGGAGGAAATTATTGGTCGCGTTCAACGTGCTGCCTTGCTGGGCAACATCCACACGCCAGGTCATCTGGTCCGATGCAATCGGCTCATAACCGGGAATAGTAAGGGTGCCAAGGTCATTGGGAATGTCGAGCTCCAGAATTTCGCGAATGCCCGCCGTCATACGGGTATAAAGTGGATATTTGCGCACTTCTAATCCGGTCTGGCCCAGTAGAAAATTGGCATAGCCCAGCGAACTGCCCAGCTTCGGCAGGCTCAGCATTTTATTTTCGTCACCTTCAATCAGCAGGTTTTCAGCAGAGTAGGCCATTTTAACCGTCAGGGGTTGGGTGGTATCGCGCAACTCTTTTGGCAGCATGGTGAAGGATTCGAGCGTTGCCGTCGGCATGGACTTTTTCACGTGTCCTTCAAAGAAGCGGCGGCGTTCTTCCGGCTTAATCTTGGAAAAATAACCGCGATAGACCGTGTCGTTAATGCCCTCGAAAACCAGTGTGCTTTCTGCGTCCAAATTGCCGGCTTTATTCAGCGATCCGGTCGAGGTGATTTTCAGCAGATTAACGTCGGCTGGAATAATGGGGGAGGTCCGGAGGGTGTCGCCTTCAGGACGGGCCACAATGTAGCTCATGTTCTGCAGGTACGATGGAAAGATATCCTTCGTGTTTTCATCGGTCGAATCCATCAGCACATACCCACCTTTTTCATCGAGTGCAGCGGTTACGGCATGGTTAAAAAAGGCTTGCGGAACTTCTTCATCTTTTTTAGGTCCCGCCATGATAATAACTGGGAAGGCTTCTACATCCACAATGCGTAGCATCGAGGCCAGCAGGGCGGCTTTATCGCGGCACACACCATAGCGGTTGGAAAAGGTGAGGCTCACATCGTGCGGCTCATACCCAGGAGCTTCCTCCTCGGTGGTAATGCCCATGTAGCGGATATCCTGTGAGACAAAGTTAAAGATGGCATTGATTTTATCCGTCGTATTGGTGCTGTCGGCCACCAACTCCTTCGCCATGGCTTCCATTTCGGGGGTAGTCGATTCCAGCCGTGGCAGGCAGAGATCCCAGTACCATTTTGAAAGGTCTTCCCATTCTTCCATCGTGCTCACCAGCAGGCGCTGGGCAACCGTGTAGGCCGTTGGCATGTTGGGTTCCTCAAACATACGCGGCACATTCCGAACTTCCCAAGTATAGACAATCTCGTCGCTCTGTTCCGTCTTCAACTCGTTAAAGGTTACCGTGCCGGCAATTTCCGCTTTATGGGCAATCTTAACCAGCGGTCTATCTTTCGGGGCAATCACCTGGTAGGTCATGCGCTTCAGCGGGCTGGTATGTTCAAAAACCTTATAGTCGCTCCAGACTCCCGGAACCACCGCTTTAGTGGACACATCGTGGGCAACGTAGCGCAGCGTATCGCCAATCTCTAGCCCTGGAATCGAAAGCTGGAATACTTTGGAGTTGGGGTTATAAATGTTTGCGCTCATCTGGCCCGGGTTTACCATCACTTTGCCCTGCGCCTGAATATCCACGTCAACCGGCGATCCATCCGGTTTGATGACCTGAACCTTGGTAAAGGCATTGGTGCCATACGAGGTGTCGAAGCTCAGCGATAGCGTACGATTATCGCGCTTGCCTTTTTCCGTGAGAATCTTGATCGCGGTATCAGCCCACGTTTCGGATGTTCCGTCCGCCTGATAACGCACCTGAGTAAAATCATCAATCAGCACATCATCCGAATCCGGATATTTCTCAACCGTCGCTGCAGACGCCTTTTCAATAATGGTTTCCACCTCAAGAAATTCCTTGGCAGAAAGCGAGGCAGTGATGCAAAAAACGGTAAAAACCAACAGGGTAATACGAATGAAAAGCGTCATAGAAATCTCCGATAATAAACTGAGGAGAGACTACCGATGCGTAATCCCTCCCGCAAACTCTTTCTAAAGACAGGAAGAAGAGAAGAATGTTAAATGAAATCTGGAGGGCGACGCTCCGTCGGAGCCATGCCCTGTTTACGGAGCTCCGACGGAGCGTCGCCCTCCAGCCACCTCAGTCACCCGTTTTACGCAGGTCATTTATATTGTTACTAAACTGCTCAACCTTTTTAACCTGCTCTAGGGATAAGAAATTTCAGGTAATATTCACTTCCTGATTGTTTGGCCCTAGGCCGGTAATGACGAGGTGGTCCGTACTTCCGGTGCTGCGGCACGTGTCGGCTTGCTTGGGTGCCGCCGCATATCTGATATGGAAAGGATGCGGGATTGCCTATCTCATTTCGGGCAGTCGTGAGTTTGTGCAATGCAGATAAAGTTTCTGCCAAATCTTCTGTGTTAAGTATTTCAGCAGACCAAAGTGAAAAACTCAGCATGAAGACGGCGCAAAGAACAAATGATGCGCTTAACCCCGATTTTAGGACCACTGGCTTAAGTGGAATCTGCGTCCTTAAATTATCTCACTCCACTTGGTCACATATAACCGTACTAAAGGGGTAAACATGGAAAATGCTCATTCGATTTCTTGAGTCCATTTTTTTATTTATGCCCAGCAGAGGGTTTGATTAAAGCTGTCTATCCCTTGCATGCATGGAACTCGATAGCTTCGTTCAGTTTAAAATCTCATTGATTCGAAAAATCAGTGTGCAAAGGGATTTGGGCTGCCGAAAAGATAATGTTGGTTATGTATGGGTAGGTGGAGCGGAACGGCCCGACTGCTTGGCTGGGTTGCTTTGCGTGCGCGCGGTGCGGACACCACGGTCTTTCTATATGAGCTTAGCATCGTCGCATCAGCATTGAAAATGCGTTGTTTCCATTCGCAGCAATCGCCTCTACGAATCCGGGAAGTGTT
>JADGFE010000160.1 GCA_016744085.1 Kiritimatiellales bacterium
AAAACACTTCCCGGATTCGTAGAGGCGATTGCTGCGAATGGAAACAACGCATTTTCAATGCTGATGCGACGATGCTAAGCTCATATAGAAAGACCGTGTTTTCATCGGTGTTCTCCCGTGTTTGTCTGTGGCTACGATTATAATTAATTTTCTCTAGCGGGGCTCTCCCTCGACACACATCTGCTTTTATGTAAACTGCCACCCATTAATTGGAACGAGGTTTTATGAAAGTTTTATTGGTTGGAGATATTGTCGGGAAACCCGGGCGCAATGCATTCACGCAGGTTGCCGCGCAATTACGTGAAGAAGGGCGTGTTGATTTTATTATCGCGAATGGCGAAAATGCGGCGTCCGGTCGAGGGCCTACAACGGAAATTGCAAATGCCATTTTGAATGCTGGAGCTGATGTCATGATTCTCGGTGATCATGCCTGGGACAGCAAAGACATGGTCGCGGGAATCGATTTGGAAGATCGAATTATTCGCCCGGCAAATTTTCCGAAAAGCGCGCCCGGAAAAGGGTGGGTTCGCGTGGAAACACCGGAAGGCCCGCTGGTTGTTCTGCAACTGATTTGCCGCGTTTTTATGCAACCGGGTTATGACTGCCCATTTCAGCTGGCCGACCGCATCCTCAAAGGAGAGCTCGGCGGTGATAAGGTAATTTTTGTCGACTTCCACGGAGAAGCTTCATCCGAGCGTATGGCTATGGGCCGCTTTCTCGATGGGCGTGTATCATCTGTCACTGGAACGCATACGCATTGCCAGACATCGGACAACCGGATCTTTCCACGCGGAACCGCCTATATGACTGATCTTGGAATGACGGGCCCGCAGGATTCTGTTCTGGGCCGCGAAGTGGAACCGGTGATTAAGAAATTCCTGACCGGAGTTCCTCAGAAGTTCGATGTCGCTAAAGGCGATCCCACCCTCGAAGGTGCCATCGTCGACGTCGACATGAAAACCGGGAAAGCCAATTCCATCGAACGCATCCGCATCACGCTTTAAGGGTGTGATTCGTGACGAATAAAATGGGATTTATATGGCGTACAGAGCATCGCTAACAAATTACTCACTCATGGAGTAATTTGAGGGATTGGTCTGCAACATACTTGTTTTGTGTGAGTTATTCTTCGCAGTCTATTACAGTGCTCGTCTCATGCATATCTAACGAGGTCATAAATGACGGTACTTCAGTTTTCTGGGAAATTGGCGGAAGTGGGAGCTGGCAGAAAGGTGCTCGTAATGAATTGCTGTCGGCGGCCGGCACCGCATGGGGAACTTCCATTCTCCGAAACAATCCCGTTTTTCAGGAGGCGCTGACCTCGCTGGACTCGACAACCCTGGATCGACAAGAACGGGTTGGCCTGATTCCCCGGATTGAAGCGTTCCACAGCTTTTCCCATCTCATCAACCGTACCCGTCGACGGGACATTGGAACCTTTTGCATTCGCAAGCCCGAAGCAGTATCGGTCACCTTTACCGGAGCGCAGGAGCAACTGCATAACGCATTACTGGATTTTCAGGCCAAGGCGCTGGCTGCGGTGCATGGTGTTCAGAATGTAAAATTTATGATGAGCACGGTGCGACGACGGGCTGCAAGCTGTATCCTTGGGCTGGCGCCATTCATCACCGATCTGGAGTGGTTGGAAAGCTCGGACGGAGCGGTACGGAGGTAAGTGCCAGATGTGCGGGGAAACGTGTTAGCATAAAATATTGTGAAAAGCATTTCCATGAACTTCGAATACTGGTTTCTTCCGGTTCTGATGATTCTTCCAATCAGCCAGAGAATGTGAGTTAAATTGAGGATTCACTAATGGATACGAATAAAGACGAATTGATGGATCAGGATGGCGTGTTGTTCGACCGCGTGGTACGCGCGGTTAATTCCGGCATGGTGCTCGCCTATTGGCTGATCGGGCGAGAATCGGTACTTTTTGAAATTCAGCACCCGCTGGGTACGAAATTCAGTGCAGGCTTCACTCCGCAGCTTTCCTGGTCGCATTATCGGGCATTGATGTGGGTGATGGATAAAAAAGAGCATTGATGACTACTAAACGCCAAATCTATTCAGTTGCTGAGGTCAATCGCAAGGCGCGGATGGTGCTTGAAAGCAGCATGGGCGAATTGTGGGTGGAAGGTGAACTTTCACGCGTGGTGGTTCATGGAAGCGGACACTGGTACTTTACCTTGAAAGATGAAGGCGCGTCGGTCTCCTGTGCCATGTTTTCGCGCGATAATGCCAACGTCCATTTTGTTCCCAAGGACGGCATCAAGGTTCAACTATTGGCCCGGCCCAGTCTCTACGAAGCAAACGGGCGCTATCAGCTTATTGCTTCGGAAATGGAAGAGGACGGTAAGGGAAATCTTCAGGAGCAGTTTGAAAAGCTGAAGGTCAAGCTGGCTGAAGAAGGGCTGTTTGATGAAGCCCGCAAAAAATCATTACCAGTTTTGCCGCGAAAGATCGGAGTCGTGACGTCGCCGACCGGTGCAGCCATCCGCGATATCATCAATGTGCTGACCCGTCGTTTTCCAAATTTAGAAATCCTGTTAGCTCCAGTGATGGTGCAAGGCCCGACCGCTGCAAAAAGCATTGCTGCTGCAATTGATTATCTAAATAAGAGGAATGTAGAGCAAGCGTCCCGCTTGCTTCTCGAACAGGGGGGAAGCAAGCGGGACGCCTGTCCTACTTTACCGATCGATGTAATGATTGTGGGTCGCGGAGGCGGTAGCATAGAAGATTTATGGTGTTTCAACGAAGAGGTCGTTGCCCGCGCAATTTATGAATCCCGTATTCCGGTCATCTCTGCTGTCGGGCATGAAATTGATTTTACGATTGCGGATTTTACCGCCGATGTTCGCGCGCCGACCCCTTCGGCTGCTGCGGAATTGACGGTACGCGAGTTGGGCGATCTTGAAGATGAAATTGCGCTTATTGATCGGCGGTTGAAACAAAGTCTGAAGACGATGGCTACGGCATTTCGCCTGCGCCTTAATCGTTCGGCACATAGCTATGTTTTCCGCGAACCGGATAATCTGGTTCGTCAATACCGACAGAATATTCAGTCGCTGGAAACGCGGATGGGCGACCTTCTGAAGTTAGAGGCTCAGCAAACGTCGCAACAACTCGAACGGGCGAATGTGCGGATTACGCATTTGTTGCAGTCGGGCGTTCAACAAGTGCATCAGCGCGTTGATGAGCTGGGCATGGTGATGCAGCATCGGATGGAGCAGAAGGCGGAACAGGACCGGCAGACACTTCGCCGATTGGAAAGTCAGTTGCGTATGCTGAATCCACTCTCCGTACTCGGACGTGGCTATAGTCTGACCAGAAAAGCGGATGGAACCATGGTGCGGCGCAAGGAAGATATTGAAGTTGGCGATGCCGTGATTACGCAACTCGCCGACGGGAAAGTGATTTCAACGATTACAGAAAAAGAGTAAGGAAGAGCTTCGGGAGAGAAACTATGGTGGAAAAGAAAAGTGCTGATTTTGAAAAGTCGCTTGAGCGACTCGATGAGCTGGTTGAGCAAATGGAAAGCGGTGAATTGAGCCTTGAAGAAATGATTAAACATTTTGAGGAAGGCTCAAAATTGGTTGAGGTCTGCTCCAAAAAGCTCAACGAGGTTGAGCAGAAGATTGAAAAACTCGTTAAAAAAAATGGTGAGCTGAAAGAAGTTCCGTTCGAGATGGAGGATTAGATGGATCGGAAAAAATGGATCCTGATCGCCTTTTGCGGCGTGATGATTTTGAGTGCTTTATTTTCGGCGGTGATCAGGCAGGAGCAGGTGGAGCCGATTTCGGAACGGTTTGTCGAATTGCCGAAGTCCACGCTCTCCCCTAGGCAGCGCCCAGTTTCCGGAATTAACCCGGCTAGAGACTATAGCGAATCCATTGCCGATGCGGTTGAAAAGGTGATGCCTTCGGTTGTGGTGATCCGCACCGAAAAACTGCAATACAAATATGGCCGCGACTGGTTCGGGTTTTCATATCGCATTCCGGAGCAACTGGCGGGGGAAGGATCCGGTGTTATTGTTGATGAGGAAGGTCACGTCATTACCAGTTGGCATGTAATTGAGGGCGCCCGCAATGGCGAAGTCGTTCTGAATGACGGAACAAAACTTACAGCCTCGCTGATCGGTTATGACAAAGCGACGGATCTCGCCGTTCTAAAAATAAAATCCGAAGGGGCCGACTGTCCGGCTGTTGAATTTGGCGATTCCGATGCGGTGCGGGTAGGTGAGGTTGCGATTGCGATTGGCTCACCCTTCAGTTTGCAAAGCTCAGTTACTGTCGGGCACGTCAGTCAGAAGGGGGTTAAAGTTCAGATTCTTCCCTACGAAGATTTTATTCAAACGGATGCGGCCATCAACGAGGGAAACAGCGGCGGACCGTTAGTTGATGTGGACGGTCGCCTGATTGGTATTAACACTGCACGGAAAACAGACGATCAGGAAAAGGGGGTTGGTATTGCATTTGCCATTCCTTCAAACCTCGCCATGGTCGTAGCAAAATCAATCATTGAAAACGGAGTGCATGAATGGCCATGGATCGGCGCTTCGTTTTATTCCGTTGAGAAAAATTATCGAAACACAATTTTTGATGAAGCAGGGGTTGTGATCTCGCAGGTCTGGAACGATACACCGGCATCCCGCGCGGGGCTGCTGCCCGGTGATACCGTGCTGAAAGTGAATGATGTGGTTGTTCAGAATGAGCAGGACATTGAGCGAATCATCTATAACAAATCCGTTGGCGATAAAGTAAAATTCCTGTTCCAGGCAAAAGAAAAGCAGCTCGAAATCGAGCTGCTTTTAGAGGAGTTCCCTGGGATTTCGCCTTAACCGTCCTTGCGTAATCCGCGTACAACGGCCTGATCGAATCCAAGCGGTTCAAGAAATTCGGTCATCAGCCAATCCGGAGGTGTCTGCCCAACTGCCTGCTCGCTGCAATGTTCGGTATAAGCCGTCCATGCGTCGCGGTGTACGAGCAATGGGGGAAGGTGTGCGCGAGCATTTTCGCCCCCTATAATCGCTGCCGAGATTGCCTGTTGTGCCTGAGCAGTACGGGCATAGCTTTCTAGTTGAACCTGCGTCAGATCCGGATTCGCAGCGCGGGCACTGCGCACCAGCTTATCCTGTTGGGTAGTGGTTTCTCCCGGGAAACTGAATGCACGATAGTTTTCAGCCGCATCGGCAAATCCGCTTTCGGTAAAAAATTCAATTCGTTTATTGGTCTGCTCGGTTGGGTTGCTCCACGCCTGCCCCAGATAAACCACTTCAGATAATCATTCGCAGCACGGCGGGCAAATAATTCATTGTCATAAACCGGCCAGGCCAGCGCCATGGTTTTAAGCGCAAGTTAATTATCCGGTGCTGCGGCATAGCGGTCGGTTTTGCCCGATTCTAGAAGAATACTCTTATGCGAAAAATTAGGCAGCATGAGTGCAGTCTGATTGCCAGTCACCGGGAAGGATCCCGGATCAATTCCGGCAGCAAGCTGCAGGAAATTGTAGGCTGTCAGGTCGCACTGCCCGAGAAACGAATGTCCTTCCTTCGCTGAAATCGTCTGACCGTCTTTCACGGTAGTAGACGAGTTGGCAGAGGAGGGGCTGAAGAGGTTGACCATTACAAAAGGCTACCCTCCGTAAATTTCACGCTCAACTGCAAGCCGCCCTGAGGTGGTTTTTGCATAGTCGGCGTTCTGTGCCTGAAGATAGATCCTGGGATGTGTGGCTCCGCCGCTGAAGTGATTGGGCTTAATATAGACATTGAGCTGTTCGGCCACGTTCAGCGCAAGCACCACCACCAGGGTGATCAGCACGATAACCGTGCAGAGCACCATGTCCGAGAAGGACTCATAGATACCCTCGGAATCCGAGGGTGCATCATGACGGGTGGCCGCACGCATTATGCCACCTTTTGAGCATCAGTAGAGACTGCTTTCTGTTGCAGATACTGCTGGATTGAGTCCGCCGCAATGGAGAGATGACCGGCAATTTCTGTAGCTTCAGTGTCAAGACGGGCTTTGGCCATGGTGACCATTTCGCCGGTAGCCTGATCAATGGCAGCGTGGAGCTCGCCAACGGCATCCTTGAGTTCAAGGCTGGTTCCATCCACTGCGAGTTTAAAGTCGGCTAGTGATCCGGCAACGGTTTCGCCAGCAAGGTTGACTGAGTTATTGAGAGTATCGAACGATTCCGTTACTCCTTCGCCGGCATTTCCGATTGTGCCGTTTAGGCCGCCAAAGGCGAGATCCCCGGCGTAAGCAATGAGACGCTATGGGAAAAACGAAGCCGCGGTAAAACGCACAAATCGTTGCACCGCCGTGCCAAACGCGC
>JADGFE010000297.1 GCA_016744085.1 Kiritimatiellales bacterium
TCAACCGGTATCCCCGCAAGATACTAAATTTTAAAACCGCAGAAGAGTTGTTCATTCAGGAGTTGATGGCATGAGATGCTCCCGTCTCAGAAAAGTTGGGCATTTTAATTTACAGTCTACCTAAAAGTAATTCAACCCATCTCTCGGTTCACAAAACAAACCACCTGTGCTACAATATTATTTAACTCAGGAAATAATAACGAACCATGAAACAAGTACTCGTACTCATCAACCCGAAATCCGGCATAGGCGGTCCCTATAAATTCATCTCTGCCATAGGAAAAACGTGGGATACGCCCGAACACGATGTTTCCTTTCAATTCAGCCAATCCGCACAAGACGGGGTCGATAAGGTACGCCGAGCCATCGACCGGGGAACTGATACCGTGCTGGTTGTTGGCGGCGATGGAATGGTCAATACGATCGGCAGTGAACTCGTCAATACCAACATCCGGCTAGGTGTAATTCCTGCCGGAAGCGGCAATGGTTTTGCCCGCCACTTTAAGACACCGCTCAACCCAACAGGAGCAGCAGAAGCGTTGTTCAATGGCTATACCACCCCGATCGATGTCGGACGGGTGAATGGGCGCATGTTCTTTGTAACCTGTAGTCTTGCCTGGGAAAGCGCCTTAGTGGAACGTTTTGAAAAATACCCATTCCGCGGTCTCGTCCCCTATGTGCTCGCTGGTGCCCAGCAATTGTTGGAATATAAAGCTCAACCCTTTCACGCGAACATTGACGGTGTCGCGGTTGATTTTAAGCACCCGATGATCTTCACCATCGCTAACCTCTCTCAGTTTGGCAGTGATTTCACCGTTGCACCTGATGCAAAGGCAGATGATGGGAACCTCGAATTGGTCGCGATTGAAAAAGGCGATATCCCAATGGTTGTCAGTCAAATTCACCGCCTCATTGAAAAGACCTTTCATCAACATCCGCTCGTCACCAACCGGCACTTCAAAAAAATGATCGTGCGGCGTGAAAACAATACACCCATTCAAATTGACGGCGAAATCCTGAACACGGATTCAGAAATACTCATCGAAGTGCTGCCCAGCGCACTAAATGTGATTATTCCAAAATGACCGACACAGCCGACAACTTCTCGGAAGATGTAATTTTCATGCGAATGGCCTTACGCGAAGCCGAGGCCGCAGCGGCCGAAGGCGAAGTTCCCTGTGGAGCGGTCATCGTTCTCGAAGGAAAAGTCATTGGAAAAGCACATAACCAGACCCAAACACTGAACGACCCGACTGCACATGCTGAAGTCTTGGCTATTACCCAGGCCACGCAAGAAGTCGGAAACTGGCGACTGAACGGAGCCACAATGTATGTGACCAAGGAACCCTGTCCCATGTGTGCAGGCGCACTCGTGCTCTCCCGCATGAAAAAAGTAGTCTGGGGCATGACCGATCCGATTCGTGGCGGTGCCATCTCCAAATTTAATATTCTCAACGAAGCCGACCTCAATCACGCTGTCGAAATTGAAACAGGCCTCATGGAACCCGATTGCAAATTTGTTATGCAGGAGTTCTTCCAGAAAATACGAAAAGCATCCAAAGAGCGAAAACGGGATAATAGGGACTAGGCACATGGAAAAAAACTCAAGGGATCTTCCGAAAAGGTGCGCAGGGCACAGGTACTGCTCGCTGCCGATACAGGCGGACCGAACTGGACAGACAGCAGGATCGCCGAAGCATATACCTGTCGGACGAAGACCGTGGAAAACATTCGCCAGCGG
>JADGFE010000161.1 GCA_016744085.1 Kiritimatiellales bacterium
AAGGGTCTATTTTAAAGGAAAATCTCCTGTTTTCAGGGGTTAGGGGCATAAAAGGGCAGCATACTACCCACCGATTCTGCGGAAGAGGCTTTTTTTATTTCTAATGATTAAACATTTTTAGAACTGGTAACGCAGTGAACCCAGTATCGTGTAGTCCGAGTAATCACTTCCCTGTCGTGTATCCAGGTCCGCCCGCAACTCCAGATAGTCACCCAGTTTTGCCGAGGTGCCGATGCCTAGTTTAAGAATATCTTCTTCAGGCGCCTGAAGCTTCATGGAATAGTTGTTTGCTCCTCCAACAAGGGAATAGTCCAAACTTTCATCATCAGCATTCCATTCATGCAACCAGTGGAGTCTGATTTCAGGTTTTAATGTGACTTCACCCATTTGGGTATAGAAGCCAAGACTGGCGCCTAACGAACTCTGGAGGTAAAAGGCATCAAAGCTATCCACTTCACGAGCTACAGCGGTGGTGGCATCTTCTGTGTAGGAATCCTGTTTGTAGTAATTGCCCAGTATAGATGCCTGCGGGGTGAAGATCAGATATTTTCCTGTGATCTCTTTTCCGCCACCAAAGTAGAAGGCAATATTTTTAGCATCGTAGTCTGCTTCTGTGTCAAAGGCACTACCCAATGTGGAATCGATGGAGCTATTACCAAAGATAATACTGGAATCAGTGAACCAGTCTTTGGTGCCGGTAGAGGCGTATACAGCCACGAAGCTTGTTTTAGTATCGGCATCAGCATCATTGTTTTTGTCAATGGAGGTGCTGCCCGCACCACCGGCAATCCCGACCAGAACATTTTCCGCAACGGAAAGATCAACACCAATCATAAAGCCGCTGATGTTTGCATCGTAGCTATTGAAACCGCCCGATCCGCTTTGATCGGCTTTGGTGGCATACGCACTAACCCAGCCCTGAAGATCTTGTTCAGTTTCATGCGGCCCGGCGACGCCGGCAGGCTTATTCCAATTGATGGCTGAAGAGGCAACGCCCATTCTGGAACGGGTATTATCAGCCCGCATCGTGATCTGCTGAGCAACGGACTGAATTCCAAGGTTAACCATGTTGTTCGCCGGAGTTGAGCTGCTCTTTTCACCGTAATAGTTGTCCATGGCCTTGTTAACTTCTTTAGACGAAGACATGTCCCCAATAATACGTGCCATGGCAACCGCATTGGAGTCACCCTGAGCAACAAGGCCATTGATCTCATCTGCAACATCCAGTAGTTGGCCTTCCAGATCAGCGGCTTCACCGATACTGCGTACAATAAAGTTATCCAGCACGATGGTGTTGCTGTTGCTGACGGTGGTTGTAAAGCCAAGTAGCATATTGGTCTCGATATTAATATTATCGATCAAGAGCCCTGTGGATGCTGTTTTGTCGTCAATGGTTAGTTTTTCTGAGACAAGAATATTCTGCACGAAATTCGTATCATTTTCGCCAATGCCGTCGTTATAGACTTTAATGGTGGAGCCACTCGCGAGCTCAGCTGTTCCTGCAACTTTCAGATTAGGTGAAGTCTGATTCGTACTGATTCCAACTTCTAGTGTTGAGAAACGATCCTGTTCGTAATCACCGCCAACTTCCACTCGAGAGGCCGAATCAATCTTGAGTATACCACCATGTACGTTTTCGAGGTCGTTTCCGACATTGACCAAACCACCACTTAAAACAAATAGGCTGTTAAGGCCTGACTTGTCTATATCGGCATTGCCAATAAACAAGTCATTGCCCACATTTAGTTCCGTTCCCGTTCCTTCCACTGTAATTAAGTTATTTTTAGAAGCATACCCAATATATAAATTCGTGAGTGTACTCGCAGAAGCTCCATTGGTGATGGTCAGAGAGTTGTTGTCTGACTCGTAGCCGACAAATAAACTGTTTGTATCTGTATTCCATGAAGAGCTGGCACCGTCCAATATGACGCTTAGACCGCCTTCAACCATATTGGTTCCTTCCAATATACCCGAGAGGTGTAGGGTAGACCCACTGCTGAAAACTATATTGGTGGCCGAATTGGTCATTGCTCCAAAATCCCAGCCCAGCGTTTTCAGGATGCCGCCATCAGCAATGTTAAGTATATTGTTAGTGCCCGCGATAGTAATGTTATCCTGCTCGACATTCAGAATGCCGCCATCCTGAACGGTTACGCTATTGTTCGCGCTGTTGCTGGACGAGCCGATAATAAGCGCATCGGAAACGGTGAGTATGGAGTTTGTAACGTATTCCGCCCAGCCACCACCAACGAGTTCTCTTCTTCCTGATACCGTGACTGTGTTGTTTGAAACTCCGACAACTGCTCCAACACGAAGTTCTTTCGTGTTGACTGTTCCGCCTTGCGCAATCGTGAGTTCATTGAGCGAGTTGGATGCTCCGACGTGAATTGTATTTGCAACGTTGAGTATGCCGTTGGTGGTATCTACATGAATATAGTTTTCCTGAGTGTGCTCGTTGGTGCTAGCACCAATGAAAATGCTCCCATCGATGGTCGCTGTTCCGCCATAGACTGCAAAGCGGTTGAGTCCGCCGTCCAATCCGACGGTCAGATCGCCCTTAACATTGAACTGGGAATTCGATCCCTCATCAAGAAAGATATAGTTATCATCTGATTTTTCACCAATGATCGCATCACCGGAAACCGTTACAAGGCCACCGCTCTTGATGAGTAGAACACTGCCATCACCTTCTTGACCAACCATTAAGTTTTGAAGGACATTTAAGGTAGAGACATCTCCGATTGTTCCTAGATTACCTGATGTAGTGTTAGGCCCTCCTGTTCCTCCTGAGGCATTTTCTGTCTTGCCGATAACAAAATCTCCAGTAACGATGTTGGTTCCGCCAACCTGGTTATAGCGGTTGCCCTTGCTGGCAGAGCCGAGTACAAAATCATTTCCAATAGAAACTGTGCCTTGATTAATTGAGAATGTGTTGTTGTTTCCACTTTTCCCAACAATGACATCTTTAAAAGCGTTAAGAGTTCCAGCGTTTCCAACGTTTATTTCATTGCCTGTTGCACCTGCGTCTAGTCCTAGATACAAGTCGCCAACGACGTTTACTTCGCCTTCGTCATAGACTCCCAGGGTATTATTGTCACCCTGGCCTCCGATGATTAAATTTTTCAAGGTAGCCAGTCTCGAACCTGATCCTCCGATAAGAAGAGCATTGTTACGTGCTGCAGACCCGGCACCCACTTGAAGTAGTTGTGCCGAGGTGCCCGCTGCTCCATTGGTAAAGATAAGTGCGTTGTTAGCGGTAGTATTTCCGATGGTGGAAATAATGGAGGAATTCCAAATGGCTGTATTCACAGCAGAGAGATCGTTATTGAGAACAATAGAGTTTCCTCCATCGATGCGATCGTTGTTGAGGTTTAGCGTTCCTCCAACTTCCAGTGTGGAATTATTTGCTAAATCAACACCACTATCCTCCAGGATCTCAAGATCTACAGCACCACCCACTTGAAGCGTTCCATTTGCTTTAACATTAATTCCGTTGCCTGCATTTGAATCAACAATGTTGAGATTATTGGTCGAATTAATAAAAAGGAGTCCGCTTACATTTACCTGATTATCGGATTCTCCAGTAGAACCCACATTCAGTATTCCTTCAATGTTCAGGGCTGCGCCGCTGCCAATTTCGATGGAGCTATCCGATCCGGCATATCCAACATGGGCATCGTTGAGCACCTCTATTTCTGAACCTTCATTCGAGATTTCAATTTTCCCACTATCGCCAGCTTCAACGCCAAGATAGAGATAATCTGTTTTAATCTGAGAAGAATTGTTGAGAGAGACAGATGCATTGCCGGTTTCATCGCCCACAACCAATGCGCCTGCTGAAAGTCCGTTGGTTGTTGAATCGCCAGCCAAAAGGAAGGATCCGGTTGTTATCGATACGCTGTTATTGGTTGAATCGTTGTATTGACCGATGACAATATCTGGCGCGGATACAATGGAGCTATCGATGATCGTCAGCGAGTTGTTGGGGTTCTGAAGGCCGATGAAAAGAGTTGAATTATAAGAAGTGTCACTAGAGTTTGTGATAGCCGTCCCGCTATCTAACGTTTGGGCTGATATCTGACTTGTGAGGATGGCTGCCAGAGCGAAAATGCCGAATCCAAGGGTGGATTGGCGTTGCTTACAAGTATTCTTCATTATGGATAACTCCCTATTAAGACGTCGATGGGCTCCCGCCCCAAAAAACATCCGAGCAATGTACAGGTCGGGTATGCGAAAAACAACTAAGTTTGAGGAGTTTTGAGCAGGCTGAGTGGTTCGATTGTTCAGGGTTCTTTTCCCAATTGTTTTATTTTAGGCTGGGGGAGATAGGCGAAAGTCGATACCATCCTGCCCCGTATTTTTAAACGCTCCAAGACAGCATATATGGGAACAAATTCGATGGCAAAATACCTCTTTATTACAGGCGGCGTGGTTTCTTCTTTAGGCAAAGGAATTACTGCTGCATCGGTCGGTCGACTGCTGATTAACCGCGGACTGACGATTCGTATGCTCAAACTGGATCCTTACCTCAATGTAGATCCAGGCACCATGAGCCCGTATCAGCATGGAGAGGTCTATGTGACTGATGACGGTGCCGAAACGGATCTCGATCTGGGTCACTATGAGCGCTATACCGGTCAACCGACTTCTCAGAAGAGCAATATTACTGCTGGAAGCATCTATTGGGACGTATTGCATAAAGAACGTCGTGGTGACTATCTCGGTGCCACCATCCAAATGATTCCACACATCTCGAACGAGATCAAAGACCGTATTCGTGCACTGGAAGATGAAAAACCTGACGTTATCCTGGTGGAACTCGGGGGTACGGTAGGGGATATTGAAGGTCTTATATTCCTTGAAGCCATCCGCCAGCTGGCGCTGGAAGTTGGACGCGAAAGCTCCATGTTTATCCACCTCACCTATGTTCCGTTTATTGCGGCGGCCAAGGAAGTCAAAACCAAACCCACCCAGCAGAGTGTGGCCAAGCTCCGCGAAATCGGCATTATGCCGGATGTGCTGGTTTGTCGTACCGAAGTGGATATGGATCAGGAACATCTGGATAAACTTTCGCTGTTCTGCAATGTCCAAAAGGACTGCGTGATTGTTGAAAAGGATGTTGAGACTTCAATTTATGAAATTCCGCTGGTGCTGTCCGAAGCTGGGCTCGATGAAATTATTCTTAATCGATTCCGTATTGCCAAACCTTCGAAACCATTGGCTGATTGGGAAAAACTGATTGATACGATAAAACATCCGAAAGGCACGGTGCGGATTGGAGTCGTTGGGAAATATTCCGAACTGCAGGATGCCTACAAATCCATTTATGAAGCATTGTATCATGGGGGTTACGCGGCCGGTTATGAAATTGATGCCGTTAAAGTTGCCGCCGAAGATATTGAAAAGGACCCGTCCATTCTGGATACCGTTGATGGCGTGCTGATTCCGGGTGGTTTTGGATCGCGTGGCATGGAAGGAAAAATCCGTGCAGCACAATATGCCCGTGAAAATAAAATTCCCTTCTTGGGCATCTGTCTTGGGCTGCAGTGCGCGGTTATTGAATTTGCCCGCAATGTTTGCGGTCTTGAGGGAGCGCACACGACTGAGTTTGATGAAGAACGTGGCGTGAAAACCGAGCATCCGGTTGTTTGTCTAATGGAAGAGCAGACTGATGTGGTTGAGAAGGGCGGAACCATGCGTTTAGGTGCATGTCCCTGCGATGTGAAAGAAGATACTAAAGCCCATGCGGCTTACGGCCAAAAGAGTGTTTCAGAGCGCCACCGTCATCGTTATGAGGTGAATAATAACTATGGTAAACAGTTTGAAGAGAAGGGATTGATTCTTTCCGGTATTAATCCGAATATCGGGGTTGTTGAGATGGTCGAGCTGAAAGACCATCCTTGGTATGTTGCCACGCAGGCTCATCCGGAACTCAAGTCTCAGCCGGTTAATCCTCATCCGTTATTTAAGGATTTTGTGGCCGCGGCCGTTAAAAAGTACGAAGGCTAAACGGTATTTTTAAGTTCTGGGAAAGACGGGAGCAGATCAGATGATCTGCTCCTTTTTATCTTTAAAAAGGGGTCTTCCGCCAAATCAGTGGGTGCACGTGAGGTTTTCGCTTTGCCTGAAAGTTTGAAATGGCCTGAAATCAGGATGGCATACAAGTAATA
>JADGFE010000298.1 GCA_016744085.1 Kiritimatiellales bacterium
GAACCGACAGGCGGTGTACACAAATGATTTGAGCGGATGGACTTCGTTGAGTAGGGTTTGAATTCGCACCGGGCATACTCCTTCTGTGTAGTGTCGTTTATTACAGATAAGTTGCTCGGTGTGTTAATCATTCATTTACCCACTGATTTGGCGGAAGACCCTCGTTTAACGGTTCGACTAAAAAGATATAAATGCATAATAGCCATCGTTGGATTGTTGATGCTATCAGGTTGCACCCATGCCTCTGTAAAAGAGAAGCATTCTGAAGATCCAGACGCATACTCAGTCGCGGAGATAGTGGCAACCATGGGCGCCGTGCTTTTTAAAATAGTTCTGATGATATTCTTCGGCACGGTAAAAAATTGATGCCGGTACAATCTCGGTGACGATGGGCTTTTTCCATTTTTTCTGAGCTTCAGGTTTCAGATTTTCGGCCGCTTCTTTTTGCTCTTCGTTCAGGTAAAAAATAGCCGAGCGATATTGCGATCCCCGATCCGGACCCTGGCGATTCATCGTTGTAGGATCATGCAGTCGCCAGAAGTAAAGGCATAGGTCTTCAAAGGTTACTTTAGCGGGATCATACATGACTTCGACGCCTTCTGCATGACCGGTATTCTTGTAGCAGATGTCTTTATAGGTCGGGTTATCGGTATGTCCTCCGATATAGCCTGATGTTGCTTCCTGGACTCCATCCAACTCTTCAAACAACGCTTCCACACCCCAGAAACATCCGCCTGCAAATATCGCCTTATCCATACCTTCCTTCTTCGTCATCGCGGTTGCTGAAATGACCATCATTAGAACACTCAAGATTAATAGTTTTTTCATAGACCTGATCCTGTTGATATACCCTCAAAACTCCGAAACATTCATTCATGTTTAGTTAGAGAGTGATGCAGATAAAATGTTCAGAGTCCGTTGACCTGAATTATTTTTGACGGGGTTTATTGATAAAACTCAATAAGGAGAGGAAAACGAAAATTCCGGTCATGATTCCTGAAAACTTGAAAATATCCCGTTGCTTCTGAGACAGCAGCCCCGAGGAATAGCGGAGGATGGGATAGCCGGATGCATGCATTTCATACAGTTCTTTTTTCCAGAATTTAGGAAACCTTTTTGCATATCGGAATTTAACTGAATCTCCCGGAGTAAGCGTGTCGAGATTGGCTTTGAATGCGGGATAGTGTTTTATGTAGAAAAGTTGTTCTCGGTCTCTGATTCGTCCATAGACCATCAGCTCGTCCTCCAACAGGTCCACCTTTCCGATCTCACCGGTCCATTCTTTAGCCCGATATCGTGAAAAAGTTCCATTCAGCTCCCGCAGCTCCGACGGTTTCGGGATTATCACGTTGTCGACGACAACTGCCCATACGAAAAAACAAAGTAAAAACATGGTGAAGATATATTGTCTTTTCATAAAGGTCTCCTTTCGCAACTAGTTCTTAAAGCTGTGGATAGGCGCAGGTATTCTTCCTCCAAACTGCACAAATCGTGCCGATTTACCGGTATTCCGAACCGGAAGAATGGAGCTTTCGCCGAAAAGCCCGCCAAACGACACAAACTCACCGGCTTCTTTGCCGGGAACAGGAATTAAACGAGCCGCAGTGGTTTTTGAATTAAGGGTCTTCCGCCAAATCAGTGGGTGCACGTGAGGTTTTCGCTTTGCCTGAAAGTTTGAAATGGCCTGAAATCAGGATGGCATACAAGTAATATGACAG